>CAYNVI010000055.1:0-15094 GCA_964400585.1 uncultured Pirellulaceae bacterium
GACCGATCGTATCGTGAGAAGGGATGCCATTTGGTAGTTTCAATCGTTCGCTGAGCCACTCCTTGTTGTTCTCAGCCCATGTCCCAATCGCCAAAGGACCGTCCGCTCCGGCGATCACGGCCATGATGCAAATGACAATCAGATCACCGAGTAAATGGCGGCGGTTGATCGTCGACCTTGGATCATCGAGATCACCGAATTCTTGCAAGATAGAATCAACATCGTCGAATGCTTTTGTCACGGCTGTAGCTTGATAGCGGGGATCGAGTGGCTCGTTACATGAGCGCCTGATCATCCTCGAAATCAAGCGTTGGCGCAAGTCGACCCAGTCCCTGCATTTTGCCTAAAGTGCGAGTTGGCCGTGGGCAACAGCAGGCTTAACCGCCGGCTGTTAACCAGCAGGTCAAACAGAGAACTCTCCCCAAAAGCGTTGTTTACGGGGTGTAAGTTCAAGCGGCCTGAGCTACTGTTCCGCGGGGCGTTTCAAACGTTCGGGCCGCACCAGGAGCCACAGCATCCATGCCAGCATTGCCAGAACCAGGGCGGTGAATGCGGAGACCGACGCTGAGGGGTTGACCGGTTCGGGCGGCTGAGGGAGTTCCGGCTCGAGGGCCGCTGCTTGCGGAAGGATGGGATTGATCTGTTCGGTCTGATCCAACGCCGCGTTGATTCGCTTGACGGAGAGATCGGTGAGCGGCGGGGCCTCGGGAGCAAAGCCCGCACCAGGCCCCTGATTGCCGATTCGCGAATAGGGCGTCGGGCCCGGCCCTGCCAGCACGAGTTGTGTCACCAGGGTTTCAAGGGGCGTGCGAAGTTGCGGTAACTCGTCGTTGGCGAACCGATTGCCCCCCAGATAGGGAGCATAGCCTTTCGCGGTGAGCTGCGCGGGCTGAAGGTAGGGAAAGATCAGCCGGTTGCTTGCCCGGTTCCAGCCCTTCACCGGGAGAAGCGGCTGTCCCCGTGCGAGCAACTCCAACACCGTCGCATTCCCCATCGGCTGCATCAGCATCGCAGCATCGGCACCGCTGTCGGCGAGGGCGTCGGCCAAGCCCCGGGGATCTTCCGCGTTCACCGGCTTTAATTGCACAGACAGACCGAGCCCCGCGACGATGGCCTGAGCGGCACGATGATCGCTCGAGCCTTGGGGTCCGGTCGCGATCAGGTCGGCATCGGCCAACCGTTCCAATTTTGGATCGAGCGCGAACGCGTGCAGATAGCTGGACCCGGCCAACGCCACGGCCTCGACGCCTGAGCGTGGCGTCGGCTGACCGATCGCCGGGTCGGTCGATCCCGGCACGAAAAACGCCGGTGCACTGACCAGCGCCAACCGTGCCGTCCCGTCTTTAACCTCTGCGAGTGGATCGGACGATGACGTCAACTGGACGCTGCGCAGTGGGTACGAGCGACGCAGCGCCCGGATGACACCGCCGGCTTCGCCGCCGGTGTTCGCCGACGGAGAAATCGCGACCTCGAGTTTGGGGCGCTCCATCCCGGCGGACGCGTCGCTGAGCAGCCCCAACCGGATCAGCTCGCTCCGGGCCACATCAGCCGGAGACTCGCCACCGAGGGCCACGCGATCGGTGAGACGCCGCATGGCTTCGTCATCAAGCGAACCTGCCAGCTGACCGAGCACCTGCTCGATTTCCGGAAAACGCTCCTGGACGGCATCACGGTAGATGAAAGCGGCGGCATATTTGGCGAAGAAGTCCAAGTCGTCCTCGAGCAACAAAAGATCGAACTCCTCGAGTTGCGCGTCGGTGGTGTGGACGAGCGACACATCGGTTCCGCCTTCGATGAGTTTCTCGTAGAGTTCAGCACGCTGGGCCAGGGGAACATCGACGATTCGATCAAACCCCATCCCGTAACGCCGCCCCAGCGGTTGCAAGCCGTCGACGGGCCGGGTCCGAAACTCTTCTTCCACCCCGAGCACCAGCTGATTCGAGCGGTTCGCAAGATCGGAATAAGTCTGGATATCGAGCGACTTTGCCCGGTCTCGCACCATCGCAAGGCCGTAATCGTTCTCAAAGCCCAGCAGATCGCTCCAACGCAGACCTAACGGGTCGAAGCGTTCACGCAGGAGCTGTAACGCGGCGTCCGGGTCTGACATCGGAGACAGCCCGAGCATCGCGAGGCCGCTGCCGGTGTATTCGGGATAGATGCCGATGTCGCCGCGTCGGACCGTGGCGAGTGTCAGGCGGGTCGATCCGAATCCGATACGCCGCGTGACCGGGATGCCGGCATCCTCAGCCAGCGTGGCAAGCATCTCGGCGGCTATTTCGTCCTGGACAGAGTCTTTGCCTCCGACGACGAGCGTTTTGCGACCGGCACTACAGCCGCTCAGTAAAAGAATCGATAACGTGGCGACGATCGACTTTGTCATTTTCATGTCTCTCCCCTGGCTTGTACCGACTCCGGGGCGTCCCCAACCGCCGCCACGCCTGCGTTCTCCGGAACGCCGCGCTCTTCCGTACTGTTCGCCCGCCCGATCTGCTCCCCTCGTATCGCGCGGAGGAATGCGACCACCTGGAGCAGCAGCACCACCGAGAAGGGGACCGCACCGGTCACCGCCATCGCCTTGGCGACTTGGACCGAGCCGCTAAAGAGCGTGGCAACCGTCAGGACTGCCACCAGCGTCCCCCAAATCAGTTTGTACGGCAGCGGCGGATTCCACGTTCCGCCACTGGTCATCATCGATAACACGAACCCGCCGGAATCGGCCGAGGTCACGAGAAAAATGAAGATCAGGAAGAGAGCGACGAAGCCCAGCAACCGCCCCATCGGGTAAAAATTTAGAACTAAGAAAAACGCGCGCGTCACGTCCTGAAACACCAGCTCGGCGATGCCGCCGATCCCAAACAGCTCGATATGTAATCCGGCGCCCCCGAAAGCTGCAAACCAGAACAAAGAGAATATCGTCGGCACCAGAATGACCCCGGCACAGAACTCGCGGATTGTGCGACCCCGGCTGATGCGGGCGATGAAGATGCCGACGAAGGGGCCCCACGCCAGCCACCAAATCAGATATGTGAGCGTCCATTCGGCACTCCAGCCCCGCAAGTTTTCAAACGGCAAAAGATGAAACGCCATTGCCGGCAACTGGGTGAAATACTGGCCGATCGAGTCGACAAAAGTCTCGAAGATGAATGCCGTCGGGCCGACCAGCGTGATGTAGACGACCAACAGGATCGCGACCACCATGTTAGTGTTCGAGAGCAGCTTGATGCCGCGGTCGACGCCCACCGCCGTCGAAGTCATGTAGGTGGCATACATGACCCCCATGATCAGCAGCGACATGCTGAAATTACTTGGCGTCCCGACCAGCTCACCGAGACCGGCACGGATCTGGAGCGTCCCCATCGTCAAGGATCCCGCGAGCCCGAAGACGACCGCGCACACGCCAAGCACATCGGCGACCTCGCCGAGCCGCTGGCCGGTGACACCCGGGAATAAGTGCGTGATGGGTGCCGAGATCAACGGCTTTCTATTCTTGCGAAATGTAAAATAGGCGATCACCATCCCGGAAACGCCGTACGTGGCCCAGGCGTGCAGCCCCCAGTGGAGATTGGTCAGCACAAAGGCGAGCCGGGCTGCCTCGGGTGTCTCGCCCGGGATTCCGGGAGGGGCGCGGTAGTGATAAAGCGGTTCGGCCACTCCCCAGAAAACCAATCCGGCGCCCATCCCGCCCGCAAACAGCATCGCAATCCAGGAGACCGTGGAAAACTCAGGCTCTTCATCGTCGCCGCCCAGCTTCACGTGACGATAAGGCCCCAAAGCCAGGAAGCCCGACAACAACAGAAAGCCGGTGCATATCATCAACCAGTACCAGCCGACGCTGGTCAGCACGTAGTTGGTGAAACCCAGCGACGCGCCGCTCATCCCCTGCGGATCCAACAGCCCCCAGCCGCCGAAGCCGGTGACCAGCACCAGCGACACCGCGAACACGCGATTCAACTGGACGCCGGCGAATGGACGCCGAGCATCGCTTAAAGACATGAAATGATCCCCCGGGACCGGGTGTGTGTTGTGCCGCGTTGATTTCGGAATGTCAAAGTCGCAATGCCTTCAAGTGGCGGTGACTTCATGTGATCGCCAACTCACCACGCTGTCAGACCAGTTCACCGCGTCTTTCGGAGCACGAAACTCCAAGGCATAAAATCCCTGCACTCAGCAAGGAAAAATTCGTGCAAGCATGCTTAACGTTATCGAGTCGACAACCCTCGAAATGATCATCTCAACGGCAGAACTCACAAAGCAATTGCAGCGGCTGTGCGGAAACGGTGCGCCGATTAAGCGAAAACCGATCGAGTCCCCGACTCCGAAAAGCTTCGGAGCCACGGGCCGGATAACGCTATCCCTTTGAAAAAGCTTATCACAGGGTCGGTGATCCTGAGAAGGAGGGAGTCGCACGAGCGGTTCGGAAAAGAGGCGGAGATTGTCCCCCCCTCAACCTCCGCGCGGTACAAAGATGTCGCCACAACGAAGCGTCGTGAAATCCGGGGTCGGCCGCGGCTGGCGGATTTCCTGATAGCGCCGCGTTGAAAGAAGTGGCTGGCAATTCGGGTGCAGCCGCGCCGCCTCTCCCTGTCTTTGGCGCAGCGCTGAACGCGTTTGCTGCCGAACGCGTTTGCTGCCAATGCTTCAGGCTGCCAAGCAGCGCAGGCGGCGGCCCGATACGACTTCAGATGCCCACCGAGCTCGTTCAGATGCCCACCGAGTGAGGTGCGCTAGAGATCAGGAACTGCCAAGCATCGGCGTTTTGAGAACGAACCGATCCTCCAATCGCTCCTGGATCAGGCGCTTCCAAAAGTACGCCATCGGGAGCTCTCGCGAGAGCCCCTTTCAGAGTCGCCAACTGTTGGCCATCACTGGTCGCCCGCCAGGTAAATCGAAAATCCTCGGCGATCGATTATTTAACAAAAGCAAGGTGTAACGAACGCGCGACGAGTCCCTCTCAAGCTTCGTCAACATGGAGGTTCGCAACAAGGAAGACGGCTGGAAACGCAGTCATAAAAAGAAAACGATAGAACGGAATCGCCATCCGTGACTTTCCCCGTCGTGAGGGGGGACCATAGTCAAAAGCGGGCAATCAGCCTCAAGCAAAGAGCCTACCGAAAGGTGCAGGAGACGGAATGTCCGAAAAGGGATTTCCGCAGGCCACCCGACGCTTGGCAAAATCAACCTTCATAGTGTGAAACCCCTTCTGGTTGTTTTTCTTTGCCCCTGTCTATTTTTTCCGTCACAGTCCGCACAGCGCGTTTCCAAGTGAGTGCCAACGTGATCAGGGCCAAACCGGTAGCCAGCAAGTCGACGCCAACCAGAACCCCAACCGCCCACACGCCGGATACCGGCCACTGACTCCAGATCATCGCGCCCAACAGCACGGCAACTACACCACTGGCTAGCAGCGCCAACCAACCTGCCGCAGGGCGATAGGAGAACGAGGCAGCAATTTTCCAACATCCATCGATCACAAAAAACATCGCCAGAACAAGCGAAAGGGCGGCAAGCCCGTAAAAGGGATGCGCCAAGACGGCAATTCCGGCGATCCCGACAATCGCCCCCTGGATCAGCTGCAAAACTCTTCTTTTTAACGAACTCTCCTTCCATCCCGCAAGAACCTGCACGAGGCCAATGATCAACAAAAACGACCCGATAACGTAAACGACTGCACTACCAGCGATCGCCGGTGAAAGAATCGCTCCGATCCCCAGGAGGACAAAAGCGGATCCCGTCAACAACAACCAATTGCCTTTTGGTATTTTGAATTCTGACATGTCAGCGGTTTTCCCTTTCACCCATTTTCACAAGGCTAAACGTGACAAAAACACCATTTGTCACGCATCGATTAATTAGTGATGTGCGTCTCCAGTAATTCAGCATTGGGCAAGGCCGTTAGCGTGCCGTCGAGTTCGTTTCAGCGAAGTAGCCGCCTAACCAAACGCGGGCGTCCGAAAAGCGAAGGCACAAACCAGAGCATGGCAGACGGCGTGTTCCACCGCTGCCACGCTTAGCAGCCGAAACTCGAAAACCAGACGTCTGGTTCACCAGGCCCATCATCATTCGTTTGGTCGCAGGCCAGTGGGTAGCAAAATGCGTACCCTGGTGCGTGATTGTACCCGAACGCCGTCACTGGCCATGTGTTGCTGACCGATACTGGCTAATTGCTTTCAGTAGTGCTTCCAGTAGATCGTGTCATGGCACCGGCAAGCGGCGGTCTCGATTCCCGTCGCTTTCTTCCGGCGAGTGGCGATGGCAGGATTCGCCTTTCTGACGGGAAGGGGTGCCGTGCGACAAGAAAAGAGCCAGGGCTAGAAGTAGTAGCCGAAATTGATGTTGAAGCGTGTCTGCCAGTCCGCGTCCGGATTGGCGCCCAGCCGGTTGCTGGTAAATGAACCTGGCGTCACTCCCGTCGTGTCTCCAAAGCCGCCCTCGTTGCCGACAAAGTCATTCCCGTCCGAAAACGCGAGGTCGAGATAGACGTACCATTGGCGGCGAGCAACGGCGGTGCCGAGGACGATCAGCCGGCTGTCGTTGAAGGCGGATGCTTCCTTCGCGACGACGCTGTATTCCGCGTAGGGAACGAGATAGTCGATCCAGTCGATGTCCGGGGTTGCGACCGAACGGCTCAACGAGATGGCGGGAACCCAGGCCTCCGCAGCGACCAGAGAGGGGAAATCGTAAGCCCCGAACTGAACAAGTTCGCCGCTCTCCAGCGGCTGCGCGGCGTCGACGTCATAGTGGTATGAAGACAATTGGGCCGCTAAAGTCCATTGTTCCCACTTCTTAACCAGGTGCAGGGAACCGGCGTAGTGACTTCCGTCATCCTGCAGCCCGTTGCTCTCGAGCATTCCGTACTGCACGGAACCGCCGAAGTCGACACGGACCACGGGGCCAAAGCTGTAAATCAGCCGGGCGTTAAACTGATTCCGCTCTTTGTATCCTCGTCCGCTCTCGTCGACCACGTCGTACGAGTAACGCACGCTGTCCTTGGAAAAGTTGTTGCCCGTTCCGTTGCCTTCGTCGGTGAGGTAATAGCCGAGATCCAGGACCCAGTTGCCGGAGGGCTTGGTGTACTTGAATCCCAGGTCCATATCGTCCGCGAGGCCGACGTAATAGTGCTGGTCAAACAGCCAGCTTTGGGAGACGCCGTAGGGGCCGGGGCCGAAGGGCACGCGGTTGATGCCCGCACGAAACCGGCTCTCGTCCACGAACTCATACCCCAGCCAAGCGGTGTGGACGAAGTGGAACGTGTCGCTGTTGCTGCCCTGGTAACCGGGATAGAAGCGATACTCGGCTTTGCCCAGGAAGTTGTTCCGGCGGTAGTCGAGGTCGACGCGGAAAATATCCAGGCTGAACGAACCGCCATCGCCGCGTGTCCCGCCGCCACGTCGCTCCTCGTCGACGTAATCACCGATCGTATAGTTAACCCGCATCGCTCCGCCGACTTCGAGCGTGCCGCCGAACACGTTATCGAACGTGATCTTGAGGGATTCGGCGTCGCCGGCTTCTTCAACTTTTTCCTCGACGGGGACCAGGTCAACCGCGCCGGGCTGGGCCAGACCGGCTGGTGGCTGGACCGTTCCCACGGGAGGACCTGTTTGCGCGGGGATCACCTTCGCTGGAACGGTGAGCAGGGAGCCCAGCAGCAGAAGCTGGACCTTTGGGCTAAGACAGCCGTCGCTTCGGTTCATTTTTCCCATTCAATCGTTTCTTTCGCGGACACTCGTAAAATCCGGCTCCCGGTCTAAAGAAACCAATCGACATCTTTTTGTCATTTCTCATTCATTTTTGCAACAATTGTGTGGCGGCAGGAACTGATCGGCCATGCCTTGTGTCACTTCGCGGGTCAAAACCGGACACCAAGTTGCGGATTAAACCCGGCCAGGTTTCGCGTTGAAGGGATGTGGAATCGTAACGGTTCGCGGCTGCGTCGAACAAGAGAATCCTGGCCGAATTGGCCGTCACCAACTCGCCGGCCGGCCCTATCTCGGCCGAAAAACGGCCGACGTCTGAGCATCGGATCCTGGATTCCGCTGCTCAAATGCTCGGCTCAGGTTTTTGACAGCAAGCGATCATGGTGTCCGACTGAGTGTCAACGCTGAGCAGGTCGGAAAACGGCAAAACGAATCCGACAACGAGGCGGCTGACGCCGACGCCGATGATCCGTGAAGAGATCAGCGATTGGGTTTGCAGTCGCGTTTCCGTCCGCAGGACCGGCCAGTGCTTGCCCCCTCCGGTGTTGGACCGGGCACCCGCATAACAGTACATCACGAGATTTCCTTGCGGCGCGTTGCGATACGCCCTCGCGCCGGGGTGACTACGCCGAGGCAGCCAAGCAGCCACACCCACGCATTAAGTTTCCATTGCCTCAAAATAAAGCCCTCAGGCGAAAAAACAACTTCCGAAACGCCTTCGCCCATCGGCAGGCACTCGGCCGGGTGTGACGCTGGGCCCGATTGAATCGCGGATTGCTCTTGCCGGACCAGGCTATTACCGTTCGCTGAGGCCTAAACCGGACGCCTTCTGGCCGAATCGCTTTGTCCGTTCCACGAAACTTTCCCTCGCCGGCAACCGCGGAGTTCGAGGTCATTGAACCTCCTCGCCGGAAGGTTCCTCCTGAACGTTGGATTCAGCCTCCCACCTCCGATCGGTCCGAAGGCCGGCTTCGCTGGACGAAGACTTCGTTTCCGTCTGCGAAGGTCGCGTCTTCGTCGCCAGCGAGGGCAAAAGGCGACCGGAACGAATTCCGGAATCATTATTCAAATAGGCGGTCACACTCGGAAAGGCAAAACCGCTACCCGCCTCGTCAACCACCTTGATGACGTCGAGCAAGAGTTCTTCCTGAACGCTCAAGAACTCGGGAAAATCGGTTGTCAATACGTATGCGCGCAAGTCAATGTCGATGGACGAAGACCCGAACTTCAGCAACCGGATACGTGGCATATCGTTCGTTTCCTCCACCATCGGATGGGCGGCAATGCGACGCCGCAACTCGCTCAACAGCCCCTCGAACTGGTCGGGCGTCGTTTCGTAGCGGACGCCTAGCACGTGATGGAAAAAACATTTGTTACGCATCGAGTAATTCGTGATGTGCATCTTCGACAGATCGGCGTTGGGCACGGTCGTGAGCGTGCCGTCGAGTCCGCGAATGCGGGTGGACCGCGGCCCGATCATCTCGACAATGCCGTCGGAATTTCCGTAATGGATGAAATCGCCGACTCGAAACGGACGGTCCGCAAAAATGCTGACGCCGCCGAACAAGTTTTCGACCGTCGATTGGGCCGCGAGTGCCAACGCAAAACCGCCGACCCCGAGCCCCGCAAGCATGCCCGCGGCGGGGATGCCGATCTCGTTGGCGCCCCAGAGCAAAATTGCCACACCGACCAGGACGCCGACCACGCGTGCCACCAGACGCAGGAGGTGGGCGTCGTAGCTCTGCTCCGGGATGCTGGGGAGCGCAACGATGGTTTCGACCAGCAAATGGATCAAGAGCCACGCGGCCCACATGGCCGAGAACGCGACGCCGATCACCACGACCGAGCTCACCAGTTGGGCAAACGCGCCGGACAAGTTCAGCTGCAACTCGATAATAGATTTATACGCGTTGTGGACAAGCAAGAGAAGCAAAACGGGGACCGACACCCGCCACGCCAATCGCCCGACCGCCCCACGGTCCGACGCAAACCCGCTGGCTATTCGCGACCAAATTAGCGTGATAATACCGACCGTGGCTGCGATCACCAACGTGATCAAAGCCTTCCATAGCGGCGTCCCGAAAACGATCACGCGGAGGGTTTCAGGAATCCGGCTTGTCAAAGCGAACGGGAAGAGAGGTCCGGTGAACCGGTACACCTCTTGGCGTGACCTCGGGTAATCAGTGGGACGTACGGCCGGAAGGTCGATGATTGCCGCGTGGAATTCGGGCAAGCGGCTCACCGTATCGGCGGAAAAAAGATATTCGCCTCGATCGGGCCCTTCGCTGATTCGCCGAATGACGATTTCCGAATCGGGAAACGTCCAATCGTCGACCGTCTCGGGCTCGAAATCTGGTCCCCCAGGAACTTCGTCCCGTTCGACGGGAGGAAGGCGCACGAGAATATCATGAAGATACGAAAAGGACGCCCCGCCTGTCTTAAGCCGATAAGCTTTAGGGGTATCGCTCAAATCAAAGAGGTCTCGACCGGCCGCGAAAACACGCACGCACTTGACGTACCGCTCGAATGTTTGCTCATTTCGGTATTCCGTGAGCGTTTTCTCGACACGCTCTGATTGCTTCCAGAATGACTCGAGGGTGGCGCCAGGGCTTGAGGTGTCGAGCGGTTTCAGCGGATTTTCCGACTGACCGAGCGCCGGTTTCGGTAACGCCAGCAAGGTAAGGAACAGGCCCCAAGCCGCTCCACAAATCGCTTTCGATATCGCCGTCCGCCGTAACAGACGTCTAGAGTTGCCATCCAGTTGCATCGATCTTCCTCGCAGGTCGCGACCGCACCTTAGACGAAAAAATTTCGCATCTCTCCCATTCGGCCCAAGCTGCGTTGCCACCCGCGGCACCTCGGACGCCGCCCAAAACCCCGCACGTCTTTACCCTGCGAAGTCGGGGAACAGGAGGGTTTTCCGCGCATTTCTACCGATTCTCTCGGTCAGTCAGCACACGGACCACCCCCCCCGACCGAATGACGGAAAAGCGAATTCGGGCGGACAGCGACCACATGGCCGGCCGATCGCAATCAGTTTAGCAGATCGAGGAGCGTCTGCCTTCGGAACTGCCCAACAGCCCCTTCACAGCGGAAAGAGCCCAACCAACGGCATCACTTATCGCCCTTCGGTTTCCAGGGCAAGTTGGCATCTTCCGGCAGGCTGCGCGAGACGGGAGGACCGTAGGAAGGGTCACTGCCGTCGTCGAACGGGTCGGTCAGCATGATCATTTCAGTGAAACCGGTGGCCACAACCGGGCCCTCGGGAGAGCCCGCACGAAGTTGAATGACGCCTTCGATGTAAGGCCCAGCCAGTCCGTAACCTTCTTGCTCGGGGTTGGTCGGCTCGTAGTAATAGGTACCCTGAGGCGTCTCGATCCGGCCATACCAAGGATAAGACTTACCGGATTTCGGCGACACCCACATCTTAGAAGGGATGACCTTAAACGACGGTCCAAAGGCGTAGGACCGCTGGTGCGTTTCGCCATCGATAAACAAATAACGGTTTACATTGTAGTGCGGGTCCCGAAAATCTTTACCTTGGTAATATTGGCGGAAGGTCAATGCGTCGCCATTATCAAAGCGAAACCAAGCCCAAAAATAGCGATATTGGTAGGTGTTGCGAAAATTGCCCCACTGGTGTTCAAACCAGCCCGTGCCATCGAACTCGATCTTGCGACCACCCACCTCGACAGTCCCTTCAACCGTCATGTTCGGCGCGGTGTAATAATAAGTCAGCCCATACATCGTCTCGGGGTTCTGGCGATCTTCCGGATCGACACCAATGCTTTCCAGGCCCCAGTAGGCCAAAGGCACATAGCCGGGTGCCTTCAGTTTGGCGGTCATCTCCAGCTTGAACGGGTTATTCCACTGGTCATCTTTCGTGTTGTAACCAGAGAATTTCCAGGTCTCGCTCGGGTGATCGTATTCGGTCGTGAAGCCATTCTTGCCGTCGTCGATTGAGTACTTGAAGTGAAAGTCTTCTGCATCAGGAGCGGAGCCATCGGTCTTCAACGGACCGGTGAGGTAAGGCATCGAGGTGTGAAATTCGCCAGTTTCAAGATTATGAAAGGCGAACAGTACGTTGTGCAATGGGCGGGCATCCTCGGCCATCCAACCTTGCGAAAGTGGCACCCAGAACACCGAGACCCGTTCGCCCGTCTCGACATCTTTGCCCAGCGCCGTAATGTAGTGCCACTCGTTGTAATCGTTCGTCTGGTAAAACTCACCGCCATGCCAGGCATGGTCGCGTGGCAGGTTGTAGAGCGCCTGTCCACTCTGAGTTTCAATGCCGGGACCAGAGACCGGACGCTGCGAGTCGGCGGACTGGTGTTGAGCCCAGGCCGCCGTTGGCAAGCAAATGAGCAACGACGCAAATAGATGTTTTAGTGTCTGCATGAAAGTGACTCGCTTCATCAGGATTTGGTGACTGAGAGTTACGATTGTCTGAAGTACTGAACCAGAACCAAGTCGAGGTAAAGTAGTTACTTGAAGAACTGAAATGGGGGAGCCGGGGGCATACCGCCATCAAGCTTGCGGCGGATCTCCTCTCGCTGAGGTTTGTCGAAGCCGCGGGGAATGTAATACCAGGGCACGATCATGTTTTCGTGGTAAGCCCGCCCCACGATCGGACCGTCGAGCGAACCTTCGTGCAGATACATACACCCTTCCCAGAGCGCGGTGAAGTCGGCGAAACCGATCGCCTGCTGCGCGGGGTATTCCGGAGCCACGTAGAAAATCCCTTGCGGTGTTTCCAGCTTTCCGTAGAGCGGAAGGTCGACGTTATCGACGACGGTCGAAGGCCATGATTTGATCGTAGTCCAACGCACCGATTCCCCGAGCGCGTATTCCATCCGACCGTCGGCATGGATGTAGGCGTAATTGGTGATTTGCTCAGCGATCGAGAGGTCCGGTTTGCGCCAGAATCGCAAACGGAACATGTCGCCATTGTCGAGGTAAGCGTTCTGCCAGATGTAGTGACCTTCGAGGTGATCGGGCGTGCGGAGGTTGCCCCACTGATGCTCCCACCAGGCGAGCCCCTCGACTTCCATCTCTTTCCCGTCGACCACGACGGGTCCGGAGATCATCATCTTGGGGGCGATCGTGTAGTACGAAATTCCGTAAACCGTTTCCGGATTGTGAAGACCCTTACGCGACACGTCGTAGCCCTCATTCTCGAGGCCCCAAGGCGTATTGAATACGTAGCCGGGGGCATAGACCTTGCCGGTGATTTCCATACTCATTGGCACCGAATTCCGCTCCGGGGCCGCCTTCACCACGCTGGCCTTGAATTTCCAGGTCTCGTCGGCGGCGCGATAACTTTCCTCGTGCTGGCCGTGCTCCGGCGTGCCGACGCGATAGCGGAACCAAAAATCCTCTTTGGCCGCGTCGCCGGGCGATCCCTCCGCGATGAATTCACCCGGATAAAGGGTCACCGCTGGCTTGAATTCCCCCGTCTTGAGATTGTGAACCGCGAAGAACATGTTCTTGGTCGGCCGCTGCAATCCTTCGTCCCAGCCCGCGAACAGCGACATCCAGAAAAGGGTGTAGGGATCCCCGGTCTTCTTGTCGTAGACGAAGGCACTGAAGTAATACCATTCGCAGTATTCGGGGCCATGGTAGATCGGGCCGTAGTGATAGCGGTGATCCCGCGGGAACTTGTACAACTCGTGGCCGCTGAGCGTTTCGATCCCGTTCAGATCGCCCTCGCCGAAGGGCGTTGCGTTCCCGCTGCCGGCGGGCGTGGGCGAATAGTCGGGAAACCCCCACTCATAAACTCTCGGCGAAGATTCGCCCTTCACCTGAGCCCAGACCGTGGCGGGTACCGCGGTAGTAGCAGTACCCGAGGCGATCAATTTAAGCAGGAGTCTGCGATCCATTTGATTTTCCCTTCGGTTCAATGTTCAGCGTCAAGCCGTTCGGCTGAGGGCGTTGCCAACTCGGAAGTCTCGCGGCACTTCGGGAGCCGCGCAGAACCCCATTTTGGTCACGCCTCCGAGGAGCAACAGTCGAAAAAGTGCAATCCCAGCATCACGGATGGGTCGAGCCGGTGCCGGCGAGGTTCCGAAAGGTGGCGTTTTCTCGCAAAGTGGGAAGGTCCGGTGCGATCCGCTGCAGTGCCCGGATGCCGGTCTGCTCGTCGATGCAAATCGCGTGGATGCCTTGTTGGTCGTAAGGCCGAATCGCTTGGCGAAAGGAATCGCAAATCGAGACCATCCGTTGTTCAAAATTGAGATCCGCTTTGTCTTTGCTGGTCAACCAGTACTCGTTCTTGTGGGGCCTGATCAAAGACGGCAAGGTTCCGCTTCCACGCCCGCCGAGCATCCTCGGCGCGTCGATGATGAGTGTGAACGAGCCGGAGTCCATGACTCGGAATTCATTCCGCGATAAAACGGTGCGTGGTCTGCCGTGGCCTTACCAATTTTGGTGAAGCGTTTGCGCCAATGGGCCCCTCGTCCTGAGTCGCCTGGTCGCCTGGCCTCTACCTGATCGCCCAGTGATCTATGATCGGGAATCAAGCATCCATTCTGGGATTAGGGGAAATCCGCAGTGAATGGGAAAACGTTGATCGCTTTGGCGATGGTCGCAACCATGGTTGCCAAGTCGGAAGCGAATCAGTGGAGACATTGGCGAGGGTCGACGGGAAACGGGACTGCACCGCTGGCAAGCCCCCCTACGAACTGGTCGCCGAATGAGAACGTTAAGTGGAAAGCGAAAATCCCTGGGCGTGGATCTGGCTCGCCGGTCGTTTGGGATAAGCGGGTCTTCGTAGTGACGGCCGTTCCAACCGGCCAAGATGGCGAGACACCGCGCGGCGACCCCACACGATGCGACGCACCCGACAAACGGGTTCGCTTCGGCCCCTCCCTGCAGCGACGGCGAGCACGTCTACGCCCACTTTGGATCGCAGGGGCTTTTCGCTTACACGCTGGATGGTGAATTGAAGTGGGAACGATAGGATTTTGGCAAGATGCAGACACGCAGTAGTTTTGGCGAAGGAAGCCCACCGACCCTCGCCGGAGACAAGATCCATGGACCCTGGGATCACGAAGGCGCGTCATTTCTTTATGCGTTGGATAAGGAGAGCGGTGAAACGATTTGGAAAACGCCCCGTGACGAACCGTCCTATTGGCCCCCCCCTGGTCATCGCGCAGGGAGAAATCCAGCAAGTGGTGATGTGGTCCCTGCCGCCGATGGTGACGACGGCCTGACCGCTGGCACGATGCTTTCGGTACTTGGGCAACGACTGGGTGAGACGCGGCATGAGCGATGCTCCCTGGCGCGCAAAACGGTATCTACCGTTTTGGCTCTGGGGAAAACACTGCCAGACCGACCATCGGCTGAATAAAAAAAGCCGGTTTCGCCTATAAGAGAAAGCGAAGGTTAGAGAGAGTACACCC
>CAYNVI010000056.1:0-7335 GCA_964400585.1 uncultured Pirellulaceae bacterium
CGGCATCCAGCAACGGCCTGGCAACTACACGCGGATCGACGACCCGCTGGAAGTCTTTGCCCCCAACCTGTTCCTCTGTTTTTTCGGGTGGAATGAATCGTTCGCCGGCACCGACCCGGCCGCGCTCGAACGATTTGCCGACCAATACCGGCAATGGCTGGCCGCCAAACGCAAAGCCTTCACCGCCGGGGGCGAACCGCCCCGGTTTGTCCTGGTCGGACCGCTCGCCTTCGAAGCGACGGGGAACCGCCGGCAACCGACCGGCAAAGCAGAAAACCGCCGGCTGAAAGCGTACAACGAGGTCGTCGCGCGGCTGGCCCGCGAAGATGGCCACCGCTTCGTCGACCTGTTCGAAACGACCCGCACATGGTTCGCCGCCGAAGCGGGAGCCCAATACACGATCAACGGGATCCACCTCAACGAACGGGGAGATCAAGCGGTGGGACGTTTGATCTTCGCACAACTCTTCGGGGCGGCCGACGCCGTCGATCCGGGCAGCCCCGACTACGAGCGGTTGCGGGAAGCGGTCAATGACAAATCATGGTTGCACCTGCAGGACTACCGCATGCTGAACGGCTGGTACGTCTACGGCGGTCGCCGCACCTGGGACACCGAAACGTTCCCCGTCGAATTTCGCAAGATTCGCCAAATGGTCGCGGTCCGTGACCAGTACATCTGGAAGCTGGCAGCCGGCGAGCCGGTGCCCGCTCAGCCGGACGATTCCGGCACCGGGGAAGTCTTCATCCCCGAGACGATGTTCGGGACCCGCGATGAGAACTTCCGCAAAATGCGGGAACCGAAACAGCTCCGCTACCCGAGTCCCGCAGAATCGATCGCCCAGATGTCGATGCCCGAGGGGTTCGAAGTCCAGACCTTTGCCTCCGAACAAGACTTTCCGGAGCTCGCCAACCCGACGCAGATCAACTTCGACAACGAAGGCCGGTTGTGGGTCTCCTGTATGGTCAATTACCCGCAGTGGCTGCCGGGCGCGGCCAAACCGGGCGACCACCTGCTGATCCTGGAAGACACCGATGAAGATGGCCAAGCCGACGAGTGCACGGTTTTTTACGACAAACTGATTTGCCCGACCGGGTTCGAGTTCTGGAACGGCGGCGTGTTGGTGGTCGATGAGCCCCGCATCTTGTTCCTCAAGGACACCGACGGGGACAACCGCGCCGACGAAGTGGTTCAGTTGCTCGATGGGATCGGGACCGACGACACGCACCATGCGATGGGCGCCTGGGAATTCTCCCATGGCGGCCTGCTGCACATGCTGGAGGGGGTGTCGATGTCGACGACCTTGGAAACGCCCTGGGGTCCCTTCCGCAACCAAGGGCCTTCGGGGGCTTATGTCTTCGACCCGGTCAGCCTGCGGGTCCGTCACTTCCGCACACCGGCCTACGGGAACCCGTGGTGCCTGGTCTTTGACCGCTGGGGCAATGGGATCATCGGTGATGGAACCGGTGCAACCCATCACTGGACCAGCCCCCTGTCGGGAGCCGCCGTCTCGTCGCGGCGGACGCTCCGTCCGATCTTTAACAATGAGGGGATGCGACCGGCCGTCGGCAACGACTTCCTCTTTTCCCGGCACTTTCCGGAAAGCGTGCAGGGACAGTTCATCTATGGCTGCGTGATCAACATGCACGGTTTCCCCCGCTTCACCGTTCGCGATGAAGCCGACGGGGCGGGCTTGGAAGGCGAACGGATCGACGACCTGCTGGCGTCGACCGACATGTTCTTCCGACCGGTCGACCCCAAGATCGGTCCCGACGGGGCGCTCTGGTTCGGCGACTGGTGCAATGCCCTGATCGGACACATGCAGTATTCGCAACGCGACCCGAATCGCGACCATGAACATGGCCGGATCTACCGGATGGTCTATCCCGAGCGGGCGCTGCTGGAGCCGGTGACCCAGGCAGGCCAGCCGATCGAAGCGTTGCTCGAACAGCTGAGCGCCTATGAATTGCGGACCCGCTATCGGGCACGGCGTGAGCTCCGGGCACGGCCCCGCGAGGCGGTATTGGCCGCCGTCGATCGTTGGATCGAAGGCTCGCAAGATCCGGCCCAGCTCTGCGAAGCCCTCTGGATCCAAGAGGGCTTTCGGTCGGTCGACCCCGGTTTGCTGGAACGCGTCTTCGCTTGCAACGACTTCCACGCCCGCGCCGCCGCGCTTCACGTGATCGGTAACGAACAGGAGCGGATCCCCGAGCTCGTCGCCTGGCTGCGCAAGGGCGTCGCCGACCCGCACCCGCGAGTCCGCTTGGAAGCGGTCCGAGCGGCCAGTTTCCTGGGAACCGCCGAAGCGGCCGAGATCGCCCTGGCCGTCCATCGACAACCGCTCGACTACTGGATCGATTACACCCTGGAGCACACCCTGCAGGCGTTGGGGCCCGCCATCGAAAAGGCGGAAGAGGAAGGCAAATTCCTCCAGGACGGTCCCGCCGAATCGCTGCAGGCTTATCGCGACTACAAGTACTCCACCGGCCCCGGCAAAGTAGTCTACGAACCGCTCAAGACCGTCAATGACGTCGACAAGCCGGAAGGCGAACGCCAAGCCGCCCTGCAGAAATTGGTGGCCGCCAGCGGCGGCGATGCGGAGCACGGCAAAGCGGTCTTCTCCCGCGTCTGTGCAGCTTGCCACCAGGCCGGCGACCTCGGCAAGGTGTTTGGACCGGACCTGACCGACGTCGGCAGCCGGCTGAGCAAGCGGGAACTGATCGAAGCGATCGTCTGGCCCAACCAAAAAATCTCCAAGGGCTTCGAAACGCTGACGATCCTGACCGACGACGGTCGCACCCTCAGCGGTTTCATCCTCAAAGAAAACGACACGCAAATCGTGTTGGGCGTGGCCGACGGGAAAACCGAAACGGTGCCCAAGGAGACGATCGAGCTCCGCATCGAAAAGAAAGCGAGCTCGATGCCCGAAGGGTTGACCGAAACGATCGCTCCGATCGAATTCCTCGATCTCCTCGAATTCCTCACGCAAGGCTGGGTCAGCACCGCCGCGGCGGACCGCCAGCCCTTGCGAAAAAGAGGAGGCTTTTTGGAGATCTCGCGGGACGCGAAACTGAAACTAGGGGAAGACTTCCCTCGCCAATGGCGGCAGGAAGCCGGCTTCCTGCTCAGCGCGGTCCCGCCGAGGCAGTTTGACTTTGCCTTCCATTCGCCCCACAACGCCAAGCAACCCGCCATCGTGGTGCGGCTTGACGGCCTCCACGAAGTTCGCCACGTCTGGCTCCAAAATCGCCTCGATCCGCAGTTCCACGGGCGGGCTCAAGGGCTGACGATCTGGCTGTCAGAAGATGGCGAGAACTGGCAAGAGGTCTGGCGGGCGGAAAAACCGCAAGCCGAATGGACCGCCGAGCTGCCAGCCGGCAGCCAGGCCCGCTTTGTCAAAATCGGGCTGCGCGAGCCGGGAACCTTCCACCTGAATCAGGTCGCCCTCTTCGGCGAAGAACTCGAGGAGCCGGCGGGCGAAGCAGCCGAGACTCCCTAAGCCGGACAGCCCCAGCGTTTCCCTCCAACACCGCTGACAAACATCTCACGGGTGCCCAAGTAAGTGCCTCTCCGGAAACCCCCTCACCCTACCCCTCTCCCCCGCTGCGCGGGGCGAGAGGGAACGAAAGGAGCCGCGGCGCGGCCCGTTGGCTGGTTTCCGGATAGGCGCTAAGTGGCATTGGGCCAGCCGCCCACCCGCTGATGAAAAATCACATCGTCGGGCTAGAAGCCGAAAGAGAATCCGATGCGGCTCCCGCCGTGGTGAGGATGGTGACGCCGGGGGTGGTGATGCGGGTGATGCCAGGGCGAGACGGGGTAGGATCGGTAGTATCGCTCGCGGACGATCACCGGGGCCGGCTGGACGACGACCGGCGGTGAGGGCGGAGCGGCGGGCAGGGCCGCCGGCGGCGTGCCGATGGTCGCGTTCTGCATCTGCGAGATCACTGTCTCGCTGACCCCCTGGCCGTGCAGCGTGATGATATCGGAGACTTCCAGACGACGTTGGAGGCCACGCTGCTGGATGTGATTGATGATCAACGCATCGCTCAGTCCGCTCCGCGACATGTTGACCACATCGGCGAGGGAAACCGCCTGCTGACGAGCCTGCTGCGACTGCCGCGCTTGTTGCTGTTGCTGGTAGTACCGATTCCGGGCGTAGGCCTGTTGCTCGCGATCGCGGGCGTTGCCGACGGTCGCGCCGGTGACCGCCCCCAGAACCCCTCCGATCAAGGCTCCAGCCCCCGCTTCGTCGTTATTCTCGCCGATGATGCCTCCCGCAACTGCGCCGGCCAGACCGCCGAACGCGGCCCCCCGCTGTGTATTTGCCTGCCCCCAAGCGGAGACGCTGAGCAGACCGAAAACAACGGTCAAAGGAACGCGACAGATTCGAACCATGGCTGGGGCCCTTCGGCATGGATAGCAGCAAACGACGCGACCAAGCGTTCGAATCCGCTCATCGGAGCGGGGCGAATCGGGAGCTTGGTCCAAGATCGGACAGATCGCTGTGGAGCGTATCGACCAGGGGTTATCAATAACCGCAACCCAGGAACCGAACAACGTCGAATTTGACCATCGCCTAACCTACCAATCGATAGCGAAGGAACAATTACTCCCTCTCCTCACGAGAATGATGGATGGCGACTTCGGCGAATTATTTGGTCCTCGGAGCAGCCGGGGGCATCGGCACGGAACTTTGCCAGCAACTGGTTTCCGCCGGCCACCGCGTGATGATGTGCGGCCGAAACGGGGAAAAACTGCAGAACCTGGCTCAGCAACTGGGGCAACCGTCGCTGACCGTCGAGGCCTCCGACTGGGAAGCGGTCGGGCAGGCGGTCGAGACGGCGATCGAACAATTCGGGCGGCTCGACGGCGCCGTCAATCTGGTCGGTTCGCTACTGCTGAAGCCGAGCCACCTGACCAGCCGCGCCGATTGGGATGCGACGGTCTCCCAAAACTTGACCAGTGCCTTTGGCTTGCTCCGCGCGGTGGCGCCCCAGCTGCAGAAGAACGAGCAGGGGGGATCGATCGTGTTGATGAGCAGTGCGGCGGCCCAGATCGGACTCCCCAACCACGAAGCGATTGCGGCGGCCAAGGGAGGGATCATCGGAATGGCCCGCGCGGCGGCCGCCACGTATGCCGCCTCCGGCGTACGGGTCAACGCCGTCGCCCCCGGCCTCACCCAAACGCCGATGACCGAACGGGTCTGGAAGAACGACAAAGCGGCCGCCACCTCGCGAAGTATGCATCCGCTGGGCCGCCTGGGCGAGCCGGCCGATATCGCGTCCGCCATCGCTTGGCTGCTCGCTCCCGAGCAAACCTGGGTGACCGGTCAGGTGCTGGGAGTCGACGGGGGACTCGGCGGCTTGAAAACGATGCGGAATTAATGCCCGGACACGATTCCCACACTGACAGGTGAGTCCCCCCTTTTCTGACCGAGCCTTGGCTCGCGAGGTGGTACGACGCCGGTGGGACAAGCAAAATAGGGAAGCCCGCCCCCTTCCTTCCTGCTTGATGGATTCCCATGGTCAGCCTCCCCTCCGCCTCGGATGCTTCTGCAGCCCCGCGTTTCCTGTTGCTATTCGCCTGGGGGTGCCTGGCGGGCGGGCTGCCGGAGGGGGAGCCCGCCGCGTGCGCCGCGGCCGACGGCCAACCAAACATCGTCGTCCTCTTGGCAGACGATCTCGGTTACGGCGAACTGGGCTGTCAGGGAAACCCGCAAATCCCGACACCGCATATCGATTCGCTTGCCGCCGACGGCGTCCGCTGCACGCAAGCGTACGTGACCGCGCCCAATTGCAGCCCCTCCCGCGCCGGTTTGCTGACCGGCCGGATCCCGACCCGGTTCGGGTACGAGTTCAATCCGATCGGGGCCCAAAACGAATCGTCCACCGCCGGTCTGCCGGCCGAGGAAACGACGGTGGCCGAATTCCTGCACGATGTCGGCTACACGACCGGCTTGATCGGCAAGTGGCACCTCGGAGGAACCGCCGCCTACCATCCCCAGCGGCACGGCTTCGATGAATTCTTTGGCTTCACGCACGAAGGGCATTACTTCGTCCCGCCTCCCTGGGAGGGGACCACGACGATGTTGCGGCGGAAACGGTTGCCGGGCAATCGGGAAGGACGGTACCTCGGCGACCAGCTCATCTACACCACCCACATGGGTCACGACGAACCCGCTTACGACGCCAACAATCCGATCGTCCGGGCGGGTCAACCGGTCGTCGAAGAAGAATACTTGACCGACGCGTTCACTCGCGAAGCGGTCGATTTCATCGACCGCCACCAGGACAAACCGTTCTTTTTGTACGTGGCCTTCAACGCCGTCCACAGTCCTTTGCAGGCGCCCCGCGAGACGACCGAACGCATGGAAGCGATCGATGATATCCATCGACGCATCTTTGCCGGGATGCTCACGCAGCTCGACCAGGGGGTCGGGCGTCTGCTTCACAAATTGCAGGAAGTGGGACTGGAAGAGGAAACGCTGGTCTTTTTCCTCAGCGACAACGGCGGGCCGACACGCGAGTTGACCAGCAGCAACGCGCCGCTCCGCGGGGAAAAAAGCAGCATGTACGAAGGGGGCCTGCGGGTTCCCTTCCTGATGCGATGGAACGGCACCTTGCCCGCGGGCGTCACCTACCGGCAGCCGGTCAGCAGCCTCGACATCTTCGCCACCGCCGCGGCGGCCGCCGGCAGCGCCCCGCCCGCAGACGTGGAAGGCGTGAACTTGATCCCGTTTCTCGACGGCACGCGGGCGACCGCGCCCCACACCCGTTTTTATTGGCGTCAGGGAGCGCGGACGGCCCTCCGCCAGGGCGATTGGAAACTGGTCAACATGCAGCGTGGCCCGCAGGCCCCGTCCTGGGAACTGTACGATCTCTCCACCGACCTCAGCGAACAACACGACCTTGCCGCCGATTACCCGGAAGTCGTGGAGCGTCTCGAAACGCGGTGGCGCGCCCTCGACGCGGAGATGGTGCCGGCCCGCTTCCGCTGATCCTCGCGTCGCGGCTGGTCGCGGGCATGCTCCCGCCCACCCCGGATTTTTCGCGATTCTGGAGCGGCGGCAGTCGGTGGGCGCGACCAGCCCGGGGCCGCCGCCGAGCATGCGGAAGGCGGCGCCCACGGGAGGCCAAGCAGGGCGCCCTAGCGCATTCTTCATCCGAAACCTTTACAACGGAACAGGCGGTGGCGGCCGGCCCCCGTCTGCCCGCGCCGCGGCGCCGCTCGCCGCGGAGCGAGGCGGCTCTTGGATCGAGCCATCCCGACATCCTCTACTCGCCCGCGCCCGTTTCCATCGCCCCCTCGGCAGCCTGTTAGACGCATGTGGACCTCGAG
>CAYNVI010000056.1:7345-14873 GCA_964400585.1 uncultured Pirellulaceae bacterium
TTGGAAGTTTTTCTTTGTCTACTGCGGGCTGACGCTGGCCTTGTCGATCGGTTTCTTTGTGGCGGTGGGATCATGGCAACGGGCCGAAGTCCGCTTCCAGATCGAGCATCGACTGCATGACACCGCCCTCCTGGTGCGTCGTCAAATCCGCCCCCTGCTGCAGGAGCTGGTGGCGCTGCCTGCCGACGAGCGGCTGGGCTCCGCCACGCAAGAACGGCTGCAGGGCCTGATCGATCCGATCGCGGCCGAAACCGGCAGCCGTCTGACGATCTTCGGCGAGGGGGGGCAAGTCTGGGCGGAATCGGCACGGGCCCCTGCCACGATGCAAAACCATGCCGATCGTCCGGAAATCGCAGAAGCCCGGCAGCACGGCGTGGGCAAAGCGATTCGCGAAAGCGCCACGCTGGGCAAACACATGCAGTACCTGGCGATGGCGATCGATGACGGCCCCGCCACGGTCCGGGTCGCCAGTGAATTGACCGCGGTTCAGAACCGGGTCTCGGCGGTCCGTCGCTACCTGGGACTGTTCGCCTGCGTCGTCGGTCTGATCGCCGCCGCCTTGACCTATGGAATCGTCGGACGAATCCTGCAACCGATCAGCGACCTGACGCGCGCCGTCCAGTCGATCACCAGTGGCATCGAAGGGGAGCCGGTCGCCGTCAGCGGCAGCGACGAGATGGCGACGCTGGCCAAATCGTTCAACACCATGCAGGCCCAACTTCGCCAACGCGTGCAGCAGCTGCGGGAAAACCACGACCGACTCTCGACCGTGCTGAGCAGCATGGAAGAAGGGGTGATCGCGGTCGATGCCGACGAGAACATCTTGTTCGCCAACGAAGCAAGTCGTCGCTTGCTCGAGATCGGCCCCCGCGGCGAAAAGGGTCGCCCCCTGCTGGAAGCGTCCCGCAGCGATGACCTGCTGGAGGCCTATCATCAATGCCTGCGCAGCGGCCGGCATCAGCAGGTGGAATTCGAGCTGGGACGCCAGCGGCGGCGGGTCCTGGCCCTCCGCGCCTCACGGCTCCCCGGATCCCCGCCGCCGGGCGTGGTGATGGTGTTGCACGACGTCTCCGAGCTACGGCGGCTGGAAAACCTCCGCCACGAATTCGTCGCCAACGTCTCCCACGAACTGAAAACTCCCCTCGCCGCGATCATGGCCTATGCGGAAACCCTGCGTCTGGGAGCGGTCAACGACCAGGAACACAACCTGCATTTCGTCGAGCGGATCGAGGAACAGGCCACGCGACTGCACCAGTTGATCCTCGACATCCTCCAGATCGCCCGGATCGAGGCCCAAGAGGAGGCCTTCGATTCGATCCCGATTCCGCTGGCGGACATGCTCAGCCGCTGCCTGCAAGAGCACCAAGAAGCGGCCCAACGCAAAGGGGTCACGCTCGACGGCGAGCTGCTCGGCCCCGGCTCACCCGAACAAGAGGCTTTCGTGTTGGGAGACGAGGATGGAGTGCGAACGATCTTCGACAACTTGATCGGCAACGCGATCAAATACACACCCACCGGGGGGACGGTCACGGCCGACCTGCAACGCAGCGGGGAGACGATCGTGGTCACGGTTCGCGACACCGGCATCGGCATCGCGGAAGAAGATCAAGCCCGTGTCTTTGAACGCTTCTTCCGCGCGGACAAAGCGCGCTCGCGAGCCGTCGTCAGTACCGGCCTGGGCCTCTCGATCGTCAAACACCTGGTGCAGGCCTTCGGAGGATCGATCTCGGTACAGAGCGAAGTGGGCATTGGCAGTCAGTTCCGCGTCGAATTTCCTGCGGCGACGGCGGCTCCCTCTCCCGCGCCCTCCTCGGGAGCGAACTAACCCCCCGCGCCAGCCCGGGTCTGACGAACCGCTGCCGAGCCCCCGCCCGGCTCGCCTTAACACAATCTTAACAAAAGTCTTTTAGAGTTTCCCGCGGGTCGCCGGCTTTCCGCCCAGCCCGCACCCGGCCGCTCGCCCACCGCGATCGGCTCGCTGGCGGGTGGGTTATGGCTTCATCCATTCTTCACGCGTTTTCTCGGCGAGGCCGTGGCAGAAAAAGCAGGAAACGCTTGCGAAAAGCGGTTTTCTGCGTTCTTTTTTTCCGGTCGCCCCGGGCTTAGGCAAGCGGCTCGGTCACTCTAAAATGCAGCCCGTCGTCAGCTAGGGCTTGCCGGCCCGCTACCCCCCTCGATTTGGTTAACCCTGGAGACCTTTGCATGACCCACGCGACCTCATTTCGGAAAGCTGGTATCGCCACCTGTCTGCTGCTGGTGTTGGGTTGCGGCCCGCAGCCGGACAGCAACGAGAGCGAACCGACGGTTGGGAGCGAGCCTGCTGCAAGCGAACCGACCTCGAGCTTGGTGGGCAAGATCGAGATCGACGGCAGCAGCACCGTGCAGCCGATCTCCAACGCGATTCGGGAAGCCTTCGTGGCCCAGCATCCGGGCGTCAGCATCAATGTCCTCGGCAACGGCACGGGCAACGGCTTCAAGAAATTCCAAGAGAAGGAAACCGACATTTCGGACGCCTCGCGGCCGATCAAGGGAAGCGAATTCGCCAAGTGCGCCGCCAATGGGGTCGCCTTCATTGAACTGCCGGTCGCCTACGACGGCCTCACGATCGTCGTTCATCCGGCGAACGACTGGGTGCAGGAATTGACGATCGACCAGTTGCAACAGATGTTTGTCGGCGACGACGCGGCCACGCAGTGGAAAGATATCGACGAAAGCTGGCCGGCCGAGGACATCAACATTTTCGCACCCGGGACCGGTTCGGGAACGTACGACTACTTTCACGAAGTCCTGGCCAAACAGGACGACGCCGAACTGCGTGGCGACATGAACTTGAACGAAGACGACAACGTGCTCGTGCAAGGCGTCGCCGGCAACAAGTACTCGATCGGGTTCTTCGGGGTCGCCTATTACGAAGAGAACAAGGATAAGCTGCGGGCGGTCCCGGTCGTGAACCCGGCGGACCAGACGGCCTACCTCCCCACCTCCGACAATATCGCTGCGAACCTATACGCTCCCTTCAGCCGTCCGCTGTTCATCTACGTGAACGCTCAATCGTTGAATCGAGCCGAAGTGCAAACGTTCGTCGAGTACTACATGGAAAACACTTCGGAATACTGCGAGAAAGTGGGCTACGTTCGCTTGCCCGCGGAGATCATCGAGGCGGGAAGGGCCAATCTGGACGCCCGCCAGACCGGAACGCACTTCGTGGATGCGGAAGGGAACAGCCGCAGCGGTTCGCTCTCCAGCCTGTTCAAGCCCGAGAATCTTGTCACGATTGAGGCGTTGCAGTAACGCCCGCCTCCCCGGCCACGAGCCCGCCGGCTCGTGACCGGCAGGAGACTCCGCCGGTCGGCCCCCGATCCCCCTGACTCATCCATGTCGCTTCCTACGGCTCTGCAGCACCGCAAGTTGCGTTCTACGACCCTCAGCGCGATCTGGGAAAAGATCGTCGTCGGTCTGTTGGCGCTGTGCGGGCTGCTGACCGTGTTGATCACGATCGGCATCGTCTGGATGCTGATCGACCAGAGCTGGCATTTCTTTCAGAGCGAGTATGTCAGTCTGGGGAGTTTCCTGACCGGCACGGAGTGGACGGCCCTGCAATCGAAGGATCTGGAGAAGGCGCAGTTCGGCATTTGGCCGCTGCTTTCGGGGACGCTGCGGGTGACGCTGATCGCGATGCTGATCGCCCTCCCGCTGGGGCTGGTTTCGGCGATCTATCTCAGCGAATTCGCCAGCCACCGGATCCGTTCGCTGCTCAAACCGACGCTGGAAGTGATCGCCGGCATCCCCACGGTGGTCCTCGGTTTTTTCGCGATCCTGGTGATCAGCCCCAGCCTGCAGTGGCTCAGCGGAGGCGGCTTCGACACCTTCAACGCGACCAGCGCGGGAATCGCCGTGGGGATCCTCTGCCTGCCGATGGTCTGCAGCCTTTCGGAAGACGCCTTGCACGCGGTGCCGTTGAGTCTCCGCGAGGGGGCCTATGGGCTGGGGAGCACGCCCTTTGAAAGCTCGGTGAAAGTGGTGGTGCCGGCGGCCCTGTCGGGAATCATCTCGGCCTTCCTGCTGGCCTTTAGCCGCGCGGTCGGGGAGACGATGGTGGTCGCCTTGGCCGCCGGCACGCGGGCTACGTTCACGTTCGACCCGCGGGCCCAGTCGCAGACGATGACCGGCTTCATCGTCGAGATGATCAAAAGTGAAAACGAATACGGAACGGTCCAGTATTACAGCCTATACGGGGTAGCCATCACGCTCTTCATCATCACCTTTGGGATGACATTGATCGGCCAATTGATCCGTCGTCGCTACCGGGAGTCGTACCAGTGAGCGCTGTCGTCGCTGACGCGTCCGCCCCGCCGGCGGCGCGGCCCACCGAGAATGCAGCCCAGCGGAAACGGCTGAGCTACTTGTTCTACCTCCTCTGCGTCGCGATCGCCCTGCTCAGCGTGGTCGTCTTGGGCATCTTGCTGGCGTCGATTTTCTATCAAGGCCACAACCGGCTGTCGGTCGACCTGCTGACCAACGTGCACAGCGAACTGCATCCCGCCTCGGCGGGGATGTGGCCCGCGATCGTCGGCTCGCTGTTTGTCTCCGGCGTCTGCGCTTTGGCCGCCTTGCCTTTGGGGATCGGCACGGCGATTTTCTTGGAGGAGTTTCAGCCCAAAGCCAAAGCGTTGCGTTGGCTGCACGGGTTCATCCAGCTGAACATTTCCAATCTCGCCGGCGTCCCCTCGATCGTGTACGGCCTGCTCGGGCTGTCGGTCTTCGTCTACATGTTCAACCTCTTCGGTCCGCTCCAGGTCAACGAAGCGAGCGGCTGGGAACTGGCGGGCGTCCAGCATTACTACCAAGTCCTCTCGCTCGAGAGCGGGCAAACGGTGCTGATCCCGCAGACCGACCTCTCTCAAAAGACGCTGCAGGTCACCGCGCCGCAAACCGGTCTCGACGCGGCGGGCAATGCCATTCAGATCAATGTCTGGGAGCCCGGGACCCCGCCACCGGAGGACGTCTCGGTCCGCCGCCGCACGGTCCGTCAGGGGGCCATCGGCGGCGCCTATGAAAAACGGCAATGGTATTACTTCCGCCTCCCCTTGGGCCGGAGTTTCCTGGCAGCCGGCTTCACCCTGGCACTGGTGATCTTGCCGATCATCATCATCGCCTCGCAGGAAGCGTTGCGGAGCGTCCCTCCCTCCTCCCGCGAGGCCGCCTTGGGGCTCGGGGCGACGACCTGGCAGACCACGCGAAACGTCTGCTTGCCGGCGGCGTTACCGGGGATCATGACCGGGGCGATTTTGGCCTTGGGCCGGGCGATCGGGGAAGCCGCTCCGATCCTCGTCGTCCTGGGGGCGGCGGTAGCCAAGAACAGCGGCCCCGAGAACTTGCTGGACAATGCGGTGACGATGCCGGTCCTGATTTACAATTGGGCGGGTCGTCAACAGGTCGAGTACCAGGAATTGGCCGCCGCCGCCATCATCGTGCTGTTGTTCGTCTTGCTCCTGCTCAACTCGGTCGCGATCATCATCCGTCAGCGGATGCGTCAACCTTAGCGCTGGGAACGCCGTCGGCCTTTCCGGCCGGGGCCTCCCTTCCCCCGCTTTCCTACTGCAGCTGGTTTGCCCCACGATGTCTTCGCATCCCTCGGCTCGACAGGCCTCCCCCGCTGCCGAAGCGTCGCCGTCGGCCGACCCGACGCCCCCTCCGGCGGCTGCCACGGACTTCCGCATGCCTCCCCCGACATCCTCTCCCGGCCCCCACACGGTCAACGACCACGCGATCGAGATCGCCGATTTCAACGCCTGGTACGCGGACTTCCGGGCCATCCAGGAAATGAACCTGCAGATCCCCCGCAACCAGGTGACTGCCTTCATCGGTCCCAGCGGCTGCGGCAAGAGCACCTTGCTGAAATGGATCAACCGGATGAACGACCTGGTCCCCGAAGCCCGCGCTTCCGGGACCCTCCGCGTTGGCGACCTCGACGTCTTGGCGCCCTCGACCGACGTGGTCTCGCTTCGTCGCCGGATCGGGATCGTCTTCCAGAAACCCAACCCGTTTCCCAAGTCGATCTATCAAAACGTGGCCTTTGGACCGCGGCTGCACCTCAGTACCAGTCGCCGCGAGCTGGAGGAATTGGTCGAATGGTCCTTGAAGAAAGCCGCCCTGTGGGAGGAAGTCAAAGATCGCTTGCATCAGTCGGCGTTGGGACTGAGCGGAGGCCAACAACAACGGCTGTGCATTGCCCGGGCGATCGCCGTCGGCCCCGAAGTGCTGCTGATGGATGAACCCTGCTCGGCCCTCGACCCCGCCAGCACCTCGCGGGTCGAAGACCTGGTGTTTGAACTCCGCGAGCAGTACACGATTGTGATGGTGACGCATAACATGCAGCAAGCCTCCCGCGTCTCCGACAAGACGGCATTCTTTTTTCAGGGCGAGCTGATCGAAACCGGCAAGACCGAAGATCTTTTCACGCGCCCCCAGCAGCAACAGACAGAAGACTACGTCACCGGGAAGTTTGGATAAACCTTATGACCAAGCATTTGCATCGCGACATGGACCGTCTGCACCGGGACATCCTCAGCCTCTGTTCGACCGTCGAAGGGATGATCGACAAATCGATGCGGACGTTGATCGAACGCCGCTACGAACTGGCCGACGAGATCATCAACATCGACCGCAACGTCGACCAGCGGGAAGTCTTGATCGAAGAGGAATGCCTCAAGATGCTGGCGCTCCATCAGCCCGTGGCCGGCGACCTGCGACGGATCACCACTGTCCTGAAGATCAACAACGACCTGGAACGGATCGCCGACCTGGCGGTGAATGTGGCCGAGCGCTCCAAATGCTTAGGCAAATTCCCTGAATTCAAGATCCCCGCGCGCGTCGAACAGATGGTGCAGTTGACCGTCAAAATGCTCCGCGGTGCCCTCGATGCCTACGTCAACCTCGACCTCGCCGCCGCCCGGGCCATCATCAAACTCGATGACGATGTCGACGAATTAAATGTTTTGACGATCCAAGAACTGCAAGGCCTGATGCAGCGCAACGGCGAATTGGTCGTGCCGGCCTTGCATTGCTTTTCAGCCGCCCGACATGTGGAACGGATCGGCGATCTGGCAACCAACATTGCGGAAGACGTGATTTATCTGATCGATGGGGATATCGTCCGCCACCAACGCGGCCTGTTGTCGGCTGCTACCTAGTTGTCGGCTGCTACCTAATAGAGCGTTATGAGCAAGGCATCTGTACTGATTATCGAAGACGATCGCTCGCTCGCCGACGTGGTCGCCTACAACCTCCGCCAGCAAGGCTACACGGTGTGGATCGCCCACGATGGCCAAGATGGGATCACCCAAGCCAAACACCATCGCCCCGATTGCATCCTGCTGGACTTGATGCTGCCGGTCGTCGATGGCCTGGACGTTTGCCGGCGTTTACGTGCCGACAAGACAACCAAGAAGTCACGGATCCTGATGTTGACCGCCAAAGCCGAAGAATCGGACCAGTTGGTCGGCTTCACCTTGGGGGCCGATGACTA
>CAYNVI010000057.1:0-14711 GCA_964400585.1 uncultured Pirellulaceae bacterium
GCCGCGACTGGGTGCCCCACAGCGGCTGGCCCATCGGCGCGGACACGCTGCTGCTGCAATTGGAAGTGCCGGTCGCCGCGGTCGCCGCTGCGATTGTCTGTGCCCAACGGAGCGGACTTCGCGTGATCCTCGACCCCGCTCCCGCCCCCGACGCATTGCCGCGGGCCTGTTACGAAGTCGACCTGCTGATCCCGAACGCCGCGGAGGCGGCGAAGCTGCTGGGGCAGCCAACAGTAAATCGCGAAACCGCTCCCAACGCGGCCGCCGCGTTGATCGCCCGGGGGGCCCGCCACGTGATCATCACGCTCGGCGGCGAAGGGGCGGTCGTCCACGACGGCACTCGCCACGAATGGATTCCCCCGGTGCCGGTCGAAGCGGTCGATACCACGGCAGCCGGAGACGCCTTCGCCGCCGCGATCGCGGTTTACTGGCGGGATGGAACCACGTTGTTCGAGGCGGCGCGGATCGCCGCCACCGCCGGGGCGCTGGCGGCCAGCCGCCGGGGCGCCCAGAGGTCGATGCCCCGCGCGGAGGAATTAGGGCACTGGCAATAGCGATCGTTGTCGGGTTACACGCGAAGATACGTGCCCAAGTGCCTGGCGGTCGCGAAGGGCGTGATCAAGGACGAACCACGGCGACGATTTCGCCGTTTTCCAGATTGTGCATCGCGCCATCGATGACAGCGACCCGGTCCTCTTCCTGCCACGCCTCGGGAATCGTCGCGGTCGCTTCGGCCAATTGCCAGCGGGACGCGTCGTCGAGCAACAGCTTTCGCTCGCTGCTCAGCAATCGCTTGATCTTGCCCACCGCTTTTTCCCCGGCCGCTTGCTCGCCGGCGTTGTAGACCGCAAAGGCCCAGTCGTTGAGGATTTGCTTTTGCGTCTCATCGAGGCGTTCGAATTCGAGCGCGTCCTTCTGCTTTTGATTCAGCGTGTCGAGCATCGGAAAATCACTCTGGACCGCTCCGACCTCGTTCTCACGCGTCACCGTCACCGCCTCGCTGCAGCCGGGACAAGCGACCGTTTCTCCCTCCAGCGACGCGCTGGCCCGGAGCGTCGCTAAACAGTGCGGGCAAAGAAACCGGAACGTGTCGTCTTCGTCGCGCGTCGGCTCGGTCATCGGATTCCGCGGGAAGGGGGCATCGGACTCGCTGGGTTCCTCCGTTGTACCGCGAATGCACGGCGACGTCAGCCGGAGGCGGGCAAACGTTCACTCGCCGCGGCGGCCGTCCCTGCCTCGGCCGCATCTTGATCCGCAGCCAACCGATGGAGATGGAAATCGTTTGGCCCCAATGTTTCAGCGGCCAGATCGAGGAGGTGTTGGTGGTGGGTAAAGAATAGGATCTGCGTTTTCTCTGAAAGCTCCGCAAGAATCTCCAGGGCGGCGGTCGCCCGTTGATCGTCAAACTGGATCAACACGTCGTCCACGATCAACGGCGTCGCCGCCCGTTCTTGCAAGTGCGTCTCCAGGCTAGCCAGACGCAAGGCGAAGTAGAGCGCATCGGCGGTTCCCTCGCTCATCAGCTGCACCGGAACCGAACGCCCTGCTCGGATCCCGTTCAAGACAGGACGATCTTTCTCATCGAGTTCGGCCCGCAAGGCTTCGTACGCCCCGTTGGTCAACCGCCGAAACAGCTGCTCGGCACGCTGCAGCACGGGCCCTTGGTTCTGCTCGCGATACCGTTCGATCGCTGCATGCAGGGCCAGGTTCGCAACCCGTAAGGTCGCATAGCGTTCGCTATCGCGGCGGATTTTCGCCAGCACGTCTTGAATCTGTTGCTGCAGCGCCGCCGCCCGGTCGCTGCCGTCCATCGCCTGGACGTCACGCCGCAAGGCCCCGAGGGTCTCCCGTTGACCGTCGTACTGGCTCGCTTGCTGTTCCCTTTGGCGTTCTCCCGAGGCGATCTCCTGGTCGAGTGTTTCGGCGTCCTGGCTACGGACCTCCTCGATGAATGCCGTCAGTTCCTTGCCACCGGCCAACAAGGTTAGCTGGTCGTCGAGGGCACGAACCTGTTGTTCCAGTTCTCCCCGTTTGCTGGATGCCTCCTCCACCCTCGGCAGATCGGCGACGGCCACGCAGCGAGCTTCTCCACACAGGGTCGCGAGTTCCTTGTCGCGGAGCCGAAGCGTCTGCCTTGCCGTATCACATTCTTCTTCCACTTGATCCCGCTGTTCGCCGAGCGTTTGCCGTTTGCTTTCGCGTTGGCGATGCTGCTGCAACATTTCCATCAGCCCTGCGACCACGGGCAGGGGATCGCGGGTTGCCTCCTGCTGCCCCAGCTGGGATTCGAGAGCGCGGGTTTCCGCCTCGAAGGCAGCCAGCGCCGCCTGGCGTTGATCGATCTGTTTTTTCAGCGTGTCGCGTTGGCGGGCAAGGGAAAAGAGTTCATTGATTCGTTCGCAGCGCCGTTGCACCTCGTCGGGTGTCGTGTCGGGGTCGACGTCCAGTTTGGTCGCCAATTCCAGCCACTCGCTCCGCCATTGCTCCAGCTGCTGTTCGGCATCGCGCAGTCGACGCGCAGCCGGCGGTTTCGCCGTTTCCAACCGTTCGCGATCGCGCAGCGTTTCTTGGTACCGTTTGTCGGCCGCCCGGAAGGCTTCCAACTGCTGACTGGCCGCATCGATCAGCGCCGTCAAGTGGTCCGGCGTCACGTCCAGCGACCGATCCGTCTGCGCTTCCGAGGTGCCTTCGGCAAACAGCGATCCCTGCCGTTCGGCGGTGGAAGGGTGCTCCTGCGGCGCGCGCTCCGTCGTGCCGGCAAGGCTGTCGGCAAGGCCAGGCGAGGGAAGGGCCGCAGTCAGCTCCGCCGCCGCACGGCGCAGCGCCTCGTCCGCTTTCTCGCGGGCGGCGCGCGCCACCGTCAGATCCTCGTAGATCTCCAGCAACTGGCGATGTTCCTCGTGCCATTCCCGCATCTCCGCAACCGTCCCCGGATCGACCCCCATCGCCTGCCACATCTCACGCCAATTTGCGGCGGCGGCATCTCGGCTCGCTTGGGCTTCGGTCTCCCGCTGTCGCAACGATTCCAGCTGCGACTGGAGGATCGAAGATTGCGACTCCGCTTCGGCGCGCTTGGCTACGCGTTCGGCATCGAAGCGGAGACGGTCGGCGGTACTGTCAGCCGTCCGAATCTGCTGCTGCAGCGCAGGGACGCGATGTTCCGCCTCGTCGACTCGTTGTTGGCGGAGATCTTCGGCGAGCGTTTCCACCACGTCATCCCGTTGCTGCCGGACGTCTTGCAGTTCGCTTTCGCTGGGGACCGCAGATTGCCCGTGTACCGCCTCGAGATCGCATCGCAGTTGCGCGGCCCGCTCCTCGGTCTCGTGCCGTTTTTCCTGGACGCCGCGCAACTGGGTGCTCGCCGTTTCGTAGTGTTCCGCCGCTTCTCGCAAGGTCGTCTGCAAGGGAGGATGCAGAGCAACCGCCTCTTCCAGGGATCCGGAAAACCCTTTCAAACGACGGAGTTTTGCTTCGGCACGTTGTTCGAGCCGCACCACCGTTTCCTGCGCATCCGCCAGCGGCTGCAGCAACAGATCACGGTTGCCGACGCGACGCAGGACCGCTTCCACGCGTTCGCCTTGCGTCGGCTTCTCCAGGCGGGCGAGCCGTTCGCGTAGTTCGGCTTCTTCGTCGAGCAATTGTTGCTGCTGGGTTCGAGCCGCCTCACATTGTTGTTGCAGCGGTCCAAACCGTTCGCTGAGACGGGCGAGCCGCTTCCGCAATGTCTCGGGGATCCGCAACGAATCGATCGAGGTCTCCGCCGGCAATTGCAAATCGAGCAAGGTGTCGTGGATCGTCTGTTCGAGCTGACCGCACTCGATGGTCAATTCCGGCAATTCCTGCCGCGCATTGCGGATCGCAACCAATTGCTCGTATAGCCCTTGAATCGCCGCGGCGGCCGCCCCGACCCGATCATCCTCGGGAAACTGCTCGAGTTGCTGCTGCAGGTCGTGCTGACGCTCCTTCGCCTGCTGCAGACGTTCTTCGGCGTTCTGACGCCCCAGTTCCGCCTCGCGTCGTCGACGCACGAAATCGGCATCGAGGCGGGGAACATCACGCAACGGTTCGAGCTCCGCCAACAGGCTTTGCCGTCGCGTCAGCAGAGGAAAAGCGCTGCGATAGGCTTTCTTCAATTCGATCTGCTGCTGCTGCGTCTGCAGATCCGTCTGTTGCTGCGCGGCTTCGGCTTCCGCTTCCCGCAACGCCTGCAAGCGGCGTTCGTAATCGGCCGGCCGGAGCTGTGCCTCGCGGAGTTGTGCCCGCAATTCTTTCAGGCGGCTGAGATGCACATTCAGCTGCGGCTTCGAGCCGGTCGGCAGGAACAGTTGCTTCCAATCGTCTTCGAGTCGTTTCTTCACCGCGTTCAGCCGGCTCAGTCCCGCCCCGGCGGCAAACAAGATCTCTCCCAAATCGCCGTTTCCGGCGGTGATCGCTTCTCCGCCTTCGACGAGCGCCGTGTGCGTCAGTCCGAACTGGGAAAGGAAAGTCTCCCGGTCCACCCCGGCCAGCATCGCTTCCAGCAGATGTTCATCGGCCGGCTCGCGGCCGTCCGGTTTCAACAGCGTCTTCTTGTTTCCTCGGCGACGGATGCATTCCAAGACCTGCGCGTCCTGCTGCCCCGACACCAAGCGGGCGCCGACGCGGATATCGCGTTTGGCGTGGATAAAATCGTCGGTCGTCCGCGTTTCCATCCCGAACAACAGCCCGGTGATCGCCCGCAAACTGGTCGATTTCCCCGATTCATTGGGGCCGTACAGCAGATGCAAGCGACGGGGACCGGCGGAAAGGTCGAGCGCGTGATCGGTGAAGCCCCCAAAGGCCAGGAGATCGAGTCGTTCAATCCTCACGAGGCATCCTCCTCGTCGTGAAAATGGCCGCGGAGCAGGGGTCGCGCCGCTTCGACGTATGCCTTCAGCCGCTCGGGATCGTGCCAGTGCAGCGCATCGGGCTGAGGAGGCTTCAGTTCATCGGGCAGCTTTTTGGTGAGCGGATCCAGCATCTCGGCGATCGCCACCGCGGCCGCTTCCTCGCTCAGCCATTCACCCAGCACGCCTTCGAGACAAGCCAGCGGGCCTTCGGGATCGAAGGCGGCCTCCGTTTGTACCGGCCGCTGGGTGCGCAGTCGCAAGCTTTCCAACCAGACCTGGCCAGCCCCGCTATCGAGGGCGACCGCCCGCAGGGCGTTCTCCCAGTGCTCGTGCTCATTGCTCCACTGGTCGTGCCAGGCGGTGGTTCCGGTCACCCGCACGCGGGCGACCAAGGGACGCTCTTCGGCCAACACCGTCTGTTCGGACAGCCATTCCCGAAACGCCTCGACCAGGGCGTCGGCATCTTCCGCCTGCTCCGCGGGGTACTGGAACGTTTCCCAACGGACGGCATCGAGCGGATGAAAGGTGCGGGTGGTCTCGCCCGACGCAGCGATTTCCACCAACACGCATCCCTTGGGCCCGGTCTCCCGCGGATGGCGACCTTGTAGATTGCCGGAGAAAACGACCGGAGCGGCTCCTTCCAGCTGGCGTTCGCCCCGCGTGTGGACGTGCCCGAGCGCCCAATAGTCGTACTGTTTGTCGGCCAACTGTTGCGGCGTACAGGGAGCGTACGGCTCGTGATCCTCCGAACCGGTCAGGCTGGTATGCAGCAGCCCCAGATTGAACAGTCCCTGATCCGCCGCTGGATAATCGGCCGCCAAATTACCGGTCTCCGCGCGGGAGCGAAACGATTGTCCGTGAACCGCGATGCCCAATCGTTCGAACCGCCGGGTTTCCGGACCTTCGCTTGACAACATGATCGGGGACCCATCCGGATTGTCGGGTAAGGGCAGCGAACGGGTCATCTGGTTGGCGGCGTCATGGTTCCCGCGAATCGCCACGACGGGAATCCCCTCCCGCGTCAACCGGCTGATTTGCTTGACAAAGTACAGACCGGTGTTGTGATCGCGCCAATCCCCGTCGTAAAGGTCCCCGGCGATCACTACCAAGTCGACCCGTTCCCGTAAGGCAAGCTCGACCAGCCGCTGCAGGGCCACCCGCGTAGCGTTGCGAATCTCGTCGACCGGTGCCCCTTCGTACGATTCCAGCCGTTGCAGGGGGCTGTCGAGATGAAGATCAGCAGCGTGAAGAAAACGTGGCATACCCCACCATTCAAGCGGATCCGAAGTGAAAAGCGTGCGAGAGCTTTACAGGACAAACGCGTCGTCATTGTCGACGATGCGATTTCGCAGGGGAACCGGAGCCAGCGGCTGCAAGCGGACCTGCCGCGGCGGACGATCCGGAACCGCGGCCGTCTCGGCCGGCCGTTCGTGACGATGCCATTGCGGATCGCCCCGCTCCCACCAGACCGTTCGCGCTTCGGTCGGATCGGTCGTGCATCCCAAGGCATGATAGAGGAGCGAAGCAGCCGTCTTGTTTTCGAACGAAGCCTTCTTCGCCGGGGCGGCGATCACATGGAGGGCGTGTCGGGGGCGGGTCAGGGCCACGTACAGCAGGCACAACGATTCGGTCATCAAGCCAGCCGCATGCATCCCGAAGGTCTGCTGCCAGGCGGCCGGCAGGAAATGCCAATAACCGCTGCCCAGATAACGCAAGATCGCTTCGGGGGGAGCGGCCGGATCGGGGGAACGCGTGATGCATTTGCGTCCTTGCCGCGTCAGGTTCCCATCGACCTCCGGCAACACGACCGCATCGAATTCCAACCCCTTGGCCTGATGGACGGTCATCACGCGAACCTGCGCCGGCTGCGGACGCTCCACCCGCTTTTCCCGCACGAACCGAACAAAGTCGCTCCACCGCGGCTGCGGGTTGCGTTCGTAGGTTTGGGCCAGCTGCAGCAACTGCCGCAACCGTAAACAGTCCGCGGCATTGCAGACCGCGGCCAGTGGATCCGACAACGCTCGCAGGGCTGAAACCAACCCGTCCTCTTCGATCCGCCGCCGGATCACGGCGGCGGCGGTGATCGCATCGGTCACCTCGCCCAGTTCGGGCAACTCCTTCAGGGGCGAATGTTGAACGTGGTACCACCACCGGCCATCGCCAGGATGCTCGACCAGCATCACCGCCGAGAGGAGCACTTCCACCGCGGCCGAGTCGGTCAACGGATTGCCTCCTTCCTGACTGACCTCCACCCCCCGCGCCCGGAGCCGATAGATCAGTTGCGCCACCGTCGCATTGGTCCGGGTAAGGACACCGATCGACCGCGCGGGCGCGGCCTCCGCCAGTTCCGCGATCCGATCGGCAGCGTACGCCTGCGTCGCCTGCTTGGCATCGCTTGCCGTGCCGGTCACGGCCGGACCGGTTTCGATCCGAACATAGCCCGGCAACTCGGTTTTCGCGGACTGATGCACCGGAAAGCCCTCGGCAAATCGCTGAACCGCCAAGGCTTCGTAAGCGGCCCGCTCGGCCGGGGCGTCGCTGACCCGTGCCGCCGAGGCGTAGCTCGGGTGCCGTGATAAGTTCTGAAAGATTTCCGTCACCGTTTCGGAAATCACGGGGCTGCTGCGATAGCTCTTGTCTTGCCGGTCCTGACGGACCCCGGGAATCTGTTGCGTGACCGCATCAAAAATCGCCGACACCCCTCCGCGCCATCCGTAGATCGCTTGTTTGGTGTCACCGACGCAAAAGAAGGTCGGCGCGACCCCACTCCGCGCGGGGAGCGCTTCCCCGGGACTCGATTGAAATTGCCCGGCCGCCGCATGTCGCGCAAACGGACGCAACACCGCCCACTGTTCGGGCGAGGTATCTTGGAATTCGTCCAGCAACAGATGATCGATCGTCCCATCGAGACGATGATCGACGCTCACCGCTTGCTGACGCTCCATCCAGGCAGCCAGCCGGAAAGCGATATCCGCAAAGCCCACTGCTCGGATCATCTGCTTGGTCTGTCCGATCTGCCGATCGAAGGCCCCCAAGACCTCGCCGGTCGCCTCGGTTTGCATCCGCAGCAGGCCCAGCACTTCGCTGCGCGCCCCTTCGTAGGCAACCTGCAACGCCTCGAGCACCTCGGGCGGCAACGGTTTGCGGTAGTAGCACGGCGGGTCGTCCGAGGGGTTCCACCGGCCGGCGATCGCGACCGGCGTTTCGGAAGCGAGCGCGTCCCATTGCCGCGTCTCCAAGGCCTCGCCGATCTGGTGGAGTTTCTTGTCGGCGGACTTGTGCCCGATCGCCGCGATCAACAGGATCCCCGCCCCGCGCGTTACCTGCTGATTTTCCGGGCCGTGGGGAACTTGCAGTGTCTGCCAAGCTTCGGGAGCGGCCCGCCGCGCGTCGCCATAGGCGTCCTCGATCACGCCCATCAGCTCTCGGTGGACCGAGCGGCGGACTTCGCCTTTGCCGAGCATCGACAGCAGGGCGGTCACCGCTGACGGATCCAAACCGGCGAGCATCGCGTGCACCGCCCGTTCCCGCAGCCACGTCTCCTCGATCTCGTCGGTCAACCGCCAACCGGGAGGCAGCCCCAGTTCAAACGGGAACGAGCGGGCCAATTGCGAAAAGAGGCTATCGAGTGTGCAGATCCGCAGGCGATGGATCTCCCGCAGCGTATCGTGCAACAACTGCGAGACACGCGCCCGGTCGACCGGCTCGCCATCCAATTGCTCCCGCAAACCCGCCAACGCCGCGCCGCTCTCGTCGGTGGCGGCCCGGGCCAAGGCGACCAGGACGCGTTCCAGGATCTCGCCCGCCGCTTTCCGCGTGAAAGTGGTCGCCAGCACCGATTCGAGGGCGGCACCACGCAACAGCACGCGCAACAGGCGGCCGGTCAACCGGTACGTCTTGCCGGTGCCAGCCGATGCCCGCACCAACAGCGGCGGCAGCGGTTCACGCCCCGCCGGATCGGTCGGCAGGTTGCTCGCCGGATCGTTCGGCGAATCATTGGGCGGGGCACCATCGAAGGGGAGCGGTGGGGGGTGACTCATTCGCTTTCCTCCCCTACTTCGGGGTCGACGCCATCGAGCAAATGCTGGGCGATCCCGGTCTGGCAGATCATCGCATAATCGTCAAAGGGGACCGGGTCGGGGCTGATCTCGAAGCGTCCGGCCCAGATTCCGCGCACGCAGTCATGGATCACTTCGGTCGCCTCCTGGAACTGTTCCTCGCTGAAACGGGCCAGGTTCACCCCGGTCTCCTCGGCTTTGTCGGCGATATTGAAATAGCCGAGCTCGACTTCTTCGGCGGGTGTTTCGATGCCCAAGAAGGGGGCCATCAGGCGGTACAGCGGCAATTGCAGATCGAGCCAACGGCCGGTCGATTTCTCGAGATGCTTTTTCAGCGGCGAATGCCCGTGGGTTTTGTAATCGAGGATCGCCCAGCGGCCGGTCTGCGGGTGGAAGTCGATGCGGTCGAAGCGACCGCGGAGTCCCATCCAGTCCCCGTCGACATGGATTCCGGCCCCCCCTTTTTCGTCGACCCCCGCTTCCGCAGACCAGATCTGCCAGCCTTGCCCGCGCCGTTCAGCCTGCCGGTCCGCCACCACCCGCAACCGCCGCTGGGCTTGGGCGATCTGCAGACGGACCGCCGGAGCCGGATCCTCGCCGTAGCGATGCAAGGCAAAGGCCTGCAGGTGTTCGACCAGTATCTCGAAGATTTCGTCCGCCGCTTCGGTATCCTTGTCAGCCGATAAGCCAAAGCGTTCGACCGCCCCATGAACCAGGTCGCCGAACTGATTGGCGGCCAATTCCTGACTGGCGTCGTCCAGCGGACGCAAACGGAGGACATGTCGCAGGTAGAACCGATATGGGCAGGCAAGGTAGTCGCGGAAAGCGGTGACGCTGAGGGTCTTAACCGGGCGACCGCCTTGCGGGGCGGGAATCGGCAGCGCGGTCGTTTCTCGTGAACCGGACCAGCGATGCACGACCGGGACACGGGGCGCCGGGGCATCGAGCAACTGCAAGACCCGCCGCGCCGCGGACGATGGGTCACAAGCGGCCAGCAAGCGGCTCGGCGGGGTCGGCGAGCCATCGATGCCGCGACGTCCCACGATCAACCGCGTGGCCGGACGCGTCGCCAGGATCAACTGCAGCGCATAAGCGTCGCGCGCCAAGCGGCGTTCGTTATCGGCGACTTTCAAACGCGTTCGCAGGGTCCCGGGCAGGAACGGATCGGCCGTCACGCTCTCCGGCACAAACGGATGATTTAAACCGACCACGACCATGGCGCTGGCGTCGTCGAGGGCCAGGTCCAACCAGCCCAACAGCTCGACCATCTCCGGACGAGCGGGCAGGACGACGCGGGCGTCGACCAGGCGACCGACGACCGCTTCCACCGCGCCGGCGGCGGGGAGCGGCAGATCGAGCGATTCGCTGACCGCTTCCAACCGCGCCAGCATCGTATCGATCGCCGCCGCGGCTCGCGCCGTCCGCGACGGAGCTGCCGCCGCGGTCGGCTGCGAGGGGGCCGCTGTCGGCTGTTGCGTCTGAGCGTCCCCCCGCGAGGTAGCGTCGGCCCCCTGGCGGGGCGCCGCTTCCGATTCCTCCAGCGGACCCAGGATCGGTTCGTAGATCGTGCGGATGATGCTGCGAATCGCCTTCGACCAGGCCGCTAACCCTTGCGGGGGATGCTCTAGCGGCTGCAACAAGTCAAGCACGCGCTGCGCTGCCCGCAGCGCCGCGGGATAGGCGTCGCAAGCCTCCGGCGGCAGCTGGGCATCGAGCGATGTCGGGTAGTGGTTGGCCATCAGCTGATCGAGCTGCAGCAGCCAGTGCGGAGGGGCGTCGGCGAGTTGCGGGTCCAACCAACGATCGATGTCGGCATGGCGAACGAAGGCGGCGAGGGACTGCCAATTCCGCCGGGTCAGCAACCCGGCGAGCAACGTCAGCAACCGCCCGGGCCCGGTTTGGGCCAGCGGCCAACCCTCCTCGCGATGGACCGTCAGGCCGCACTGGTCCAGTTCGGTTTCGACCAGCGACACCATCGCCGGGTCGGTCACGCCGACGGTGATCGCATCGGCCGAAAAAACCTTGCCGAATTCGGCCAGCTGGGCCGCCGCCGCTTCGGCCTGATCGGCCGCATCCCCCGCGGCGACCAGCTGCTTATCTTCCAGCGGCAATTCTCTGCCGCTCCAGCGTTCCGGCAGGACCGAGCCGAACGGATCGAACAAGCCGCCCGCCTCTTCCGGCGCGGCGACCAGGCTGATCACCTGGTCCGCCACCGCGGCCAGCATATCGGTCAGCGTTTGGCTGAGATCGGAGGTCCCGATCAACACGATCTCGCGATCGGTCCGGCATTTCCCTGCCGCCAACGCCTCACGACGACTGAGATGCGGGTCGGCGCGGCCGGCAGCCTGCAACCGCGTTTGGTAGCGTTGGGCGAGGGTATCGAGCAATTCCCAACGCCGCCGCTCGGCCGCCGTCTCCACGTGGGCGACGACATCCGCGAAGACCAGCCCATCGGCGGCCAAGGTTTCGTGGAGTCGCCGGAGCGTGCTGGCCAGCTCCATCCAGGCCGCTAACGGCTCCGGCGGCGGCACCGTCGGCAACAACGGCAACAGTTCGGCGGGTTCCGCTGCGGTCAGCACGCGCGCCCATGCCAGCGTTTGCTCGAGCTCCAAGGCGAGCGGCCGGGGCGGCCGATACAGTCGCTCGGGAAGATCGCCCACGGTCAAAATCGGCGGGCGAGGGAGCTGCAGATCGTGCTCTTCCGCCTCCAACCGCAACAATTCGTCGAGCCGGCGACGGGCCCGGCGGGCGGGCACGACCAAGACGACTCGCGAAAGATCCCACTCCGCGCCCCTCGCATACTGCTCCCGCAGGTACCGGGAAGCCTCCGGCAACAGCGGCTGGTCCCAGCCAGTCAGAATCCGCGTCGGTGTGGGCATCGTTGACGTTCCTCGTCGTCGTCCTGCAGGAGTGCCTTCCACGTGCAAGGCTGGGTGCTCATCCCGCAGTTCCTAGGAAACACGCAGGTCGTGACACGTCTGGTCACTCGGGCGTCGTTTCGGCGGCCGCCGGCACACAAAACTGGGCGCCGTGCAAGATCCCACAGCGGTCGTGGGCGGCGATCAACCGCTGGAGCGATTCGGGATCGCGCATCGCCCCGATCCCCAGCTGTTCCACTTCTTCCTCGGGCAACTGCGAAAACAGCACCACCCGGCCATCGCGGGTGGCATCCAGCAGCACGGTCGCGGTGGTTTTCCTGCAGCAATTGGCGGCGAACCGCTTCCTCGTCGCCCTGTTGCATCTGCCGCAGGCGACGGATCACCGGTCCCGGGCGGCGGTCGATCGTCGAGAGGATCACGACCGTGCCGTCGGAGGCGACCAACTGGCCGGCGACAAATAACGCCCGGCCGAGGTTGTCCCAGCTCTGCTGTTGGGTGTCCCCGTCCAAGCAAGCGATCACGACATCCGCCGTCTGGACCTCGCCACGTTGCCAGGTCGCTTGTGCATCGGCGGCCAGCGCGCGATCGATCCCGCCGACCGTCCCGGCAACCACCCGCCCCACCTCGCCGTCCGCGGTAGGCGCCACGACCACCAGCATCGGAAAGCCTAGCAACCAGGCCGCCTGCTTCGCTTCGGGGGGGGCGACTTCGCCCGACAAACGGGCTGCCCGGAAACGCTGTTGGCTGGCGGTGTCGGCCAACATCGGGAATACGCCGCCCGATTCATGAGAAGGATCGAGGGCCCCGGCCAGGCGACTGACCGTCACCGGCAAGACCAGATCGGCGTCGGTCAAGTATCGGTTGAGGTAGATCGGATCAGCCGCTTCGTTCGCCGCCAGGTAGCCGAGCCGGTCGCGGTCGTCCGGGTCATGCACCACGACCTCCGCCCCTGCCGGCGCGACCGCCTGGAGGGCAGCCACCGTGGCCTCGGTCGCTTCCTCCCCTACCAGAATCACGAGCGTGCCAAGCTGCTGGAGGGGCAACGCATCGAGCACGCCCTGCAGGACGGCCGCGGGCTGGGGCACATTGGGATCGAGCGCGATCGTCACCGCATCGCCGTCGACAATCGCGAGCTCGATCGAGGGAAAATCTTCGGGATGACGCAGCGCTGCCGAGGTGGCGCCCCGCACATCTTCGAGCGGCCGATTCGTCGTCGGCAAGTATTCCCAGGATTCGGTTTGTCCCGCTAGCGCCGAACGCAACGGGCCGTTTTTTTTCGCATGCATGGATCTGGCATTTTCTATCAAATCGTGGCGCCGCGCCCGTCGATAGGCGACGTCGGAACACCCTATGTTCTACGCCGTTTCCGCCGATCCAGCGAGCGGGGCGGCCGGCCGATTCTCGGTCGCTCCTTCATCCCCTAGTGTGCTATCGAGCCTGTGTTGATCCGTTCCGGGAAGCCTCGCCGACCTGCCTCCGCAAAGGCGACCGGTGCCCCCCCCATCACGTCGCTCCCTGCGCAGGGGCGCGGAAAACGCCTCGCCCGCCTCGGCCTGTGGCTCAGCCTGCCACCCATCCTGGCGGGCTGCAATCAAGAGCCGGTCGGCTCCCAAGCGTCTCCACCGACGCTCACAGCCGAAGAGGCGGTCGACCGGGGCGCGGCGAACGCCAGCGGCGGAGGCCCTGGGCCTCCGCTCGTCCCCGTCAAAGCAGGCGCTCTGCCACAGCAGGACAGCGAACACCGCCGTGCTCGAGAAACCCTCCAGCAGCTCGCCCGCCGTTACCGATCGGCCGATCGCTATGCGGACCGCGCCGTCGTCCGCTTCCGTTACCGCCAAGGGGACGCGGTCCAGGAAGAGCAGGTTCCCCTGGCTGTCCGCTACGCCGCGCCGGACCGGCTGGTCGTGCAGGCGTACCAGACGGTGATCGATCAACGCGCCGGAACGTTGCGGGCTTTCGTCGATTCCCCCGCCGTCAACCGGCTCGACCGCCAACAATTGCAACTGCAGTTCCGCGATCCGGCGGTCAGCCTTGAGGATTTGCTGCGGGATCCGGTGCTGGCCCATTTCCTGGCGGCCGGACCCGCCGGAATCCCGCCGCAATTGCAGCTCCTGTTGGGCGACGATCCGCTCGCCGATTGGCTCCCGGAGGAGGTGCCGATGACGTTCGCCGCACCGGCGACCTGCGAGGGGCATCGCTGTGATCGCTTGCAGCTCGACACCAGCGAAGGGACGACTTTACTGTGGATCGACGCGGAAGATCCGCTGCTGCGACGGCTCGACCTGCCGCGCCTGCAGCTTCCCGCCGCCGCCCTGCCGCCGGCGGTACTCGCGGCGCTCCACCCCACCCCCGACAAAGGGGTCACGGAGGATGTAACGCTTTCGATCCGCATCGATTTCACCGCTGCGCCGATGGCAGACCGAGCTAGCTCTTTCGACGCCAGCTCTTTCGACGCCAGCAGGTTCGACGCCGCCCCCTTCGCGGCCCCCGCTTTTCCGTCCCGCGTCGACGTCACGGTCGATACCCTGACGGTTCCTCCGCCGCCGCTCGTTTCCCCGGCGGTCGGCCGTGTAGCGTCCCCGTTCACACTGGAGTGCCGCCAGGGCCGCCGCGGCTCGCCCAGCTTTCAGGTCAGTGCCAACGGGTCCGACCGACCCTTCACCGTGCTGTTGTGGGTCGCCGCCCACGCCGGTTCCCAAGCGGCTACGCACCAACTGGCCGCCTACCACCAGCAGCTGCCGCCCGAACTGCGGCAGTCGAGTCGTTTCGTGGTGGTCGAAGCCGAGCCTGGAGCGGCGGCCCGCTTGTTCCAGGCTGGCTCCGAGGAAGCGACCGGCCCGCCAGGCTTGGCCTGGGCGAGCGACCGGGAGGCGATTGGTCGCGATCGGTATGGGATCGAAGAGGCT
>CAYNVI010000058.1:0-14516 GCA_964400585.1 uncultured Pirellulaceae bacterium
CGACTACTTAGCGCAAGTCCTTGGAATACCAAAGGCTTAGTGTGCGTTGGCCGTGCCTGCCGGAGGAGGAGCCGGCTTTTGGCCAAGCGTTCAGGTGAGTCGGAATACGGTGGGGTGTCGCTCGTCGATTGACGCTTTGAATGACAGCTCGCCGCGCATTCGACTAGCGTCTCTTCGTTTGGGTGAGCATCGCTTGCTTGAGGTCTTCATCCGCTGGGTTGTCTGACAACCAGATGTTGAACAACGCCTGTTTGAATTCGATTCCAGCGACGACCCCTTTAAGTTTGCCGTTCTTGTTGAGGATGACGCCCTGCTGTGGGATGTATACCATGTCGAAGGTGTCACCTTTCGTAATCTTTTCCGCAAAGCATTTTCTGAATTGATCGATCTGTGGTTGAATTGACGCCACGTTACCGTCGGTTGCCTGCTGAAAGCCCTCGGTGAGCGATTCCACCAGTTTCTCCTGACTGACAAAGCCCGATGTAATCTTAACTCTGATCGACATCGGCTCGTTGGCGCTGGCAATTGCTGCGGGATCGCTGTCCGGCTGGGTAAGATAAAGCCCGGCCACGTAGAGTTCTAGGAAGAATTGAGTGCGTGCTCCCGACCCATTGAGAATTAGGCGATGCTCGCCAGCCTGGATCTGACGCGGAAAGTCCGCTGCGATGCTGTTGTTGGCGGCGGTCGTGGCGACAAGAAAGAGGAAGATGGCGGCGATCTTCTGACTTCGCTTTGGCACAGGAGCCCCTTCGAATTAAGCGGACACGATCCCATCAAAACAGGCACCAGTCGCAGGTGCACTTCGGTTGGTCACTTGGTCACGCTAGGGGAATTTTGATGCCGTGACAAGTCGATTCTTTTCCATGGACAAACTCGCGCACTTGAGGAGGCCGGCAAGCGGAGTTCAAACGCATCGACGCTATCGAATGTGTGAAGTTGAAATTGTATTTTGCGAGCGAGCCGGCCTGGCGGGCGGTTGGATGTGGAAAATCGCTCCTTTTTCGGCTCTAATGAGACCTTACGCTGCCTCCCTCGCTCGGGGTCTCCCTATGCCTTTTGTGTTCCACCATCCATCCGTTCTTCGGCTGATCCGCTTGACTGCGTTGCTGATCTTGCCGGTGATCGGCGGCGGCCGCTTGTTGCCCTCGTTGCCGGCGGCGCCGCCCGCTGCCGCCCCCGCGGCGGCTCCTGCCCCCGCCGCCATCGAGTTCTTTGAAACGAAGATCCGTCCGGTGCTGGTCGCGCAATGCCTCGAATGCCACGGCGACGACCCGGAGGATTTGGGCGGCGGGCTTTCGCTCGCTGCGGCGGCCGATTGGCGTCGCGGTGGCGATTCGGGGCCGGCGATCCAGCCTGCTGCCGCCGCCGACAGCCTGCTGTTGTCGGCGTTGGAATATGACGGTTTGGAGATGCCCCCGTCAGGGCCGCTGCCCGCTGCGGTGATCGCTGACTTCCGGCGTTGGATCGAGCGAGGGGCGGCCGATCCACGCGGTCCCGCGACGCCCGACGGGCCCTCGGTGCCCGAAGATCCTGCCGTCGACGCCGCATCCTTCTGGGCCTTTCAACCACCGCAGGCGAGTCCACCGCCTGCCGTCGAGGATCCTGCCTGGCCGTCTGACCCGCTCGATCGTTTCATCCTGGCGGGCTTGGAGGCGGCGGACCTGACCCCGGCCGAGCCGGCCTCCCCCGCCACCCTCCTGCGGCGGCTGCACTACGACCTCACCGGGCTTCCTCCGACGCCGGCCGCACAGGAAGCCTTCCTGGCCGATCCCAGCGAACGGCACTATCGCCAGGTCGTCGACCGCTTGCTGCAATCGCGATCCCATGCGGAGCACTGGGCGCGCCACTGGCTGGACATCGCCCGCTATGCCGACAGCAACGGCAGCGACTTCAATGCGACCTACCATCATGCCTGGCGGTATCGCGACTACGTGATCCGCAGCTTTGCCCAGGACAAACGCTTTGATCAGTTTGTCAGCGAGCAGATCGCCGGTGACTTGATGACCGCGGAAGACCGGCAACAGCGGAGCGATCAAATCGTGGCCACCGGTTTTCTGATGCTGGGGGCGAAGATGCTCAGCGAACGGAACAAAGCGAAACTGAAGATGGACGTGGTCGACGAACAGATCGACACGGTTGGTCGCGCATTTCTGGGGCTGACGTTAGGCTGTGCCCGCTGCCACGATCACAAATTCGATCCGATCCCCACGGAAGACTATTACGCGTTGGCCGGGATCTTTCGGAATACGATCACGTTGGAAGGGGAAAGCCAGAAATACGTCAGCACCTGGGTCGATGTTCCGCTGCCCGCCGCCCCGGACCGAGTGGCCCGAGTCGAAGCCTTTGAGAAGCAGGAAAAGATGCTCGCCGCGGCTTTGAAAGCGGCAGAAGCCAAGCGGGATGTGCTCCGGCAAGACCCACTGACGGACCTGCCGGGCGTGGTCCTGGACGACACCGCCGCCAAACAGGTCGGGCCCTGGGTGGTCAGCACGTACAGCAAGCCGTTCATTCAGGACGGTTACCTGCATGATGAAAACAAGAACAAAGGCGAGGCCCAACTGATTTTTCGCACGCCGCTGGAAGGCGGGCGTTATGAGATCCGCTTGGCCTTTGCCGGCTCGGGAAACCGTGCGGCGAAGATCCCCGTGACGGTGGAACATGCGTCGGGCAAGGCTCGATTGCACGTCGACCAATCGAAACCGGCGAAGATCGACGGCCGCTGGGAACCGCTCGGCACATTTGACTTTAGCGAAGACCAGCCCGCGGTCGTGACGATCTCCAACGCCGGAACAACGGGCTATGTGCTGGCCGATGCGCTCCATTTCGTTCCGCGGGACGCGCCGGCGGATTCTCTCGCTGCGGCCGAGGTCGCCGCTCGCAAAGCCGCCCAGCGGCAGGTGGCCGAGGCGGCGGTGCAGGCAGCGGAACAGGCCGTCGCCAAGGCAAAAGCCGCCTTGGCAGAACTCCGCGACCAGGCACCGCCGCCATTGCCGCTGGCGATGGCGGTCCGTGATTCGGGGCAAGGCGAAGATGCCTTCATCTGCATCCGTGGCGAAGTCGACAACCGCGGCCCCCAAGTTGCCCGCGGTTTCTTGCAGGTTTGTGGCGAGGACAGCGAGGTCCGCTTGCCGAACGATCAGAGTGGACGTTTGCAGTTGGCCCGTTGGATCACCGACCCCGACCATCCCTTGACCGCCCGCGTGATCGTCAACCGCGTGTGGATGCATCTCTTGGGCGAGGGGCTTGTCCGCACCGTCGATAACTTTGGCGCCTTGGGCGACCGGCCCTCGCACCCCGCCCTGCTCGATACTTTGACGGTCGATTTCGTCCGCCACGATTGGTCGATCCGGCGTCTGATCCGGCGGATCGTGACCAGCCAAACCTACCGGCAAGCTGCGGCCTACCGAAAAGACGCCTTCGCGGTCGATCCCGAAAATCGGCTGTGCTGGCGGTCCCGGCGTCGCAGGCTGCCGGCCGAAGCGATCCGGGACACGTTGCTGTGGGCCGGCGGGCAACTCGATCGATCCTCCAACCAACGCCCGATGGCGGGATACGGCACGCTGGTCGCCAACAACCAGGCAAGTGCCCAAGCGATCCGCGTTCAAGCGGGCCAGCGCCGGAGCCTTTACGTACCGATCATCCGCGGCAACGTTCCGCCGCTGTTGGCGATCTTCGACATGGCCGATCCCGACATGCTGGTGGGCAAACGGCCGCGGACGAATGTCCCGGCCCAAGCGTTGGTGATGCTGAATCATCCCCAGGTGATCGCCACCGCTGCCCGGATGGCCGACCGCAGCGAACCGCCCACCGCCGATCCCGCGGCGCGTCTGCGCTGGCTCTATCAGACCTGCTTGCAACGCCTGCCCAGCGAGGCTGAAGCGGTCGCCGCGCGGGCCTTCGTGGGCGCAGCTTCCGATCAGCAAGCCGCTTGGCAAACGCTCGCCCATACGTTGATCGCCAGCACCGAATTCCGTTTTCTGGACTAAGCCGTCATGGATCCCGTTTTCAATCGTCGTCAAACGCTCCGTCACGCCGGCTGCGGCTTTGGCATGCTGGCGCTGTCGGATCTGCTGACCCGCCAGGCCCGCGCCGAGACGGCTGCAGGATCGCCGCAGCCTGCGCCGGCCGGCCTGCACCACGCGGCTCGTGCCAAGCGGGTGATCTTTCTCTTCATGCATGGCGGGCCGAGCCACGTCGACACGTTCGACTACAAACCACGGCTGCAGGCCGACGACGGCAAGTCGTTGCCATTCGAACGGCCCGCCCAGATCGATGCCCGGCCGGTGCTGATGAAAAGTCCCTGGAAATTCCAGCGACATGGGCAAAGCGGCTTATGGGTCAGCGAGCTCCTCCCGGAAACGGCCAAATGCATCGATGAGCTCTGCGTCCTCCGCTCGCTGCACAGCCGTGGGCAGTCGCATGGCCAGGCGGTCAGCATGCTCAATACCGGCAGCGACAACCTGGTTCGGCCCAGCGTGGGCTCGTGGGTCAGCTATGGACTGGGGAGTGCCAATGAAAATCTCCCCTCGTTCGTCGCCATCGGTCCGTCGACCGGGCATGGCGGACCGCGGAACTACGGGTCGGCCTTCTTGCCCGCTGCCCACCAAGCGACCGTGATCGGCAGCAACGGCAAAGTCGGCGATGGGTCGATCGACTTTTTGGAATCCGACCCGCAAACGCTGCAGCGGCAACAGCGGCAGCTCGCGCTGCTGCAACAGATGAACCGACGTCATCTGCAACGCAGCGGTCCCGACGCCGAAATCGAAGGTGCGATCGCTGCCTACGAGCTCGCCTTCCGCATGCAGGCCGAAGCCCCTCAAGTCTTGGATCTGTCCGCCGAGTCCGCGCACGTCCGCCGCGAATATGGGATGGAGGAAAAAGCGACTGCGGAGTTCGGGCATGGCTGCCTGCTGGCCCGGCGTTTCGCGGAGGCGGGCGTCCGTTTCATCCAGGTTTCGACCGGCAACGTCTGGGACCAACACGGCAATCTCGAATCGGGACACCGCAACAATGCCTTGGCCACCGACCGACCGATCGCGACTCTGATCAAGGATTTGAAACGCCGCGGCATGCTGGACGAAACCTTGATCGTGTGGGGCGGCGAATTCGGGCGGACCCCGATCGTCCAGGGAAAGAATGGGCGCGACCACAACCCGCAGGGCTTCACGATGTGGATGGCTGGTGGCGGCGTCCGCGGCGGCTTGGCATATGGCGAAACCGACGAGTTCGGTTATCACGCCCAGCAAGATCGCGTCCACATGCATGATCTGCATGCCACGATCCTGCATCTGCTGGGGATCGATCACCAGCGGTTGACGTATCCCTACGCCGGTCGTGAATTTCGCCTGACCGATGTCGCCGGCCGCGTCGTCCACCCGGTACTCGCCTGAGCCTAGTGCTGTTCACTCGCCGAGGGCGGTGGTCGCCGCCGTCTCCGCTTGTTGACCGGGCACATGATGGATCGTCCAAAAGATTTCCTCGACAAAGGCCGTGCCCTCCGCATTCTGGAGCGTCAACTGCAACCGCAACTGATCGACCGGTTGCAGGCCCGGCAACTGCAACGTCACGGTCCTGCCGTCTTCGGCGACATCGACCGCGGCGACCGCCAGCGAATCGAAGCCGACCTCTCCACTGGTGGGAGAATACATCGCCGAGCCGTACGATTCAGCCCAGCGGTAATTCCAGTGGGTGATCTGATAAGCGGCGGGATCGCGCGCCACGGCGGGGTCGAGCGGTTGCCTGAAGCTCAGCCGCAGACCGCCGTCGACGACGCGGCATCGATCGATCAATTGCTGCGGCCGTCCCGTGTAGCGGACGCGCTGGATCCCCTTGTCGCCCATCCCCACGCGTCCGCCTCCGTTCCAACCATCGAGCCCGGTCGCGTAGACCTGCCCGTCGATTGGATTGACGCGGGCACGCATGATCCCGGTTTGAAAATCCAAGGGCAATTTGATGATCGCCGCCTGGCTGCCGCCTTCAAAATCCTGGATCGACAAATAGGACATCCACCCTTTGCCGAAACTGGTGTGCAGCAAGTGATCGGTCAGCGGGCCCCAGCGTGGGTCACCTGCCCAGACCTGTCCGCCCGAGGAGTTATCAAAATCTTGCGGCATGTAAACGAGCGGCGGGTCGAACGTCTCCGGCGGAACGACCTCCGACAGGTCGAGCGCCCCACCATCGGGTGCCCACATGTCCTTGTAGCCATAGGTCGGCACCCAGCCATAGAACCCTCCCCGGCGCAAGAGGTTGATCTTGGAAGCGGGCATCCATTGCCCCTGGTTGTCACTGACGGTCAACCGGTCGTCGGGCAGGATGCCCATCCCGTTGGGCGAGCGGAACCCGGTGCAATACACCTCTCGTTCTGCTCCATCCGGGCTGATCTCCAGGACGGCACCGGGAAGCGCGAAATCGCCGCCATGGCCGCTCTTCGCATAGTAGAAGTTCCCCTGCGAATCGACTTGCAGGTCGAAGTTGAAAGAGTGGAAGTTGACCGAGACGTCGGTTTCTGGACAGAAGCTTTCGTAGAAGTCGGCTTCCCCGTCATCGTTCAGGTCATGCAGCCGCGTGAGCCGATCCTTGCAGGTGACGTAGATCTGGCCGTCGATCACCTTGACCCCGAAGGGTTCGTACATCCCCGCGGCAAAACGTTTCCAGCGCAGCTGGAGCAATTGGTCATCGACCCCCGAAACGATCCAGATGTCGCCCCCATAGGTCGACACCACCATCCGGCCATCCGGAAGGAAATCGAGGGCGGAGGTCCGAAACCAGGTGTTCCACGGGGTCGCTGCGGGAATCGTCAGCGTGTCGAGCGCGTAGGCTCCCTGCTGCAGCCCCCGGTAGCCGGTGGTTTCCAGCACGTCGGGCCAACGTAACGAGCCGCCGCGCGTCCGCGACCGCGGATCGACAGATGCGACGGCGGTTTCGGAAACCTCCTGGCGGACCGCCGAGGCATAGCTTTGCAAAGAAGCTCGGCCGCCGCCCGCCGCCCGTTCCACCGCGAATCGCCGTGGCTTGGTCGAGGCAGGCAGGTGCAGCACCAGCCGCCGCTCGGCATCGATCTCCCACCGCATGCCTTCGCATTCTCCGCCGAGCATGGCGGCCGTCCACTGCATCGCGTCGGCTTGGCCCGTCGACAGGAACGCCACGCTGCCCTCGGCCGCGCCGGCTTTCGTGTCGGCTCGCGCGAGCAACCCGCCGGCGGGCGCGACCCGGTCGACCGCCGTCGAGCTGGCGCTGCCTCGGGCGACGGCTAACCGCAAGGCTGGCCCCGGACCGAGATGAAAGGCGTGACGGAGCGCCTGCCGCGCGCCCGCGACCGCTCGTTGGCTGGGCAGTTCAAAGACTTCGCGACCGTCGATTCGGTAGCGAAAGACGACTTCGTCATCGTGCAGATAGTGGCCGCGGTAATCGAGCCAGCGGCGAGGCAAAGGGCCGCGCGGCAACAGGTCTTCGCGAGGATAATCGAGCGTTTGCTCGTGCCCCCATTGCCAGCCCGCCAAACCGGCTAGTTCCGCGCCCTCGGGATCAGCCGTTCCTTCGCCGCGGCCCCGCATATGTTGGGTATTGGAAAGGTCCAGGAAGCCTCCCTCCCAGATACCGGCCTGATCCATCGAGTGCAGGTCGTAACTGATCGTCAACGGTTTGGCCGACACGTCAGTAGGTCCGACGCGCGGCAACCGCACGGTCAACACACTCTCAAAGTCCCGCCGCAGTTGCGAGGCGAGCGCCGGACCATAGTCGCGTTCGACGACCGGGGGCGAAGCACCGTCGTCCGTCCCAGCCGGCAAACCGGCCAGATAGGTGTCATCGACGGCGAAGTAATCCGGGTTCTTTCCCTTCATGAAGGCTTCGCGGATGTAATGGATCACCTGATACCGTTCGCGAGGCAGCAGATGGCTCATCGGTCCCATCAACCCATTCCCCTGGGTCAGGGTGAGGAACATCTTGTAGGGATCGGCGCCGAACTTCAGCGGATCGGTGCCAAACGCGCGGGCGGTGGGAAGGGAAGGCCGGTTGCCGTCGGCGCCGTGGCAATTCGCGCAGTAACCCTGATAGATCTGTTCGCCCGCGGTGAAATCCCTGCCCCGCATGCCTTGGATGATGCCGGCATGGTCGAGATTCGCCGTATCGTCGAGCGCCGCCAAGGTGGCTTGGGAAGGTTGCAGCCGGGCAGCTTCTGCGGGGCCTCCCTGAGCGATCGCCAGCAGGTAGGCGACCAGATCAAGAAAGGCCGGCTGGCCGCCGAGGCTGGCGACGAGCCCCTCGGGCATCATCGACTGCGGACGGCGCGTCATCTCTTCGATCTCGTCCTGCGAGATCGTCACGGTCTGGCTGAGGTCACTGGCGTCGCGCAAGACCACGCGGTCGTCGTTCACCGACACCGCCATGCCTTGCCATACCTTGCCGTCGACCGTCAGCAACTGCAGCGTCTCGTACCCCTGCTTGATCACGCGGGACGGATAAAGCAGCGATTCGATCAGGTGCTGGGCGGTCGTCTCTGGTCCGGCCAGTGCCAGGTCCGGCCCTAACGGAGACGCGTCCTCGCCCTGACCGTGGCACTGCGCGCAGGCGGCCGCCGAGGTCGCAAACACGATCGCCCCCCGCTCGGCGTCGCCGCGCCGCTTGGCCTCCTCGGCCAGCAGATTCACATCGGCCGCTTTCAGCAGCGTTTTCAACGAAGCCGTCTTGTCGAGCAGCGGGCTGGGCAGCGAGAAATCGGCTCCTGCGGCAGGCGAGAAGCCGGCCACGAGGGGCACCAGCAAAAACCACAGCAGGTGGGACAGGCGATTCATGGGGCGGGAACTTTCGTGCGAGGCGGGACCGGGCTACCAGGCTCTGTTGTAATCGACACGGCACCGTCCGTCAGCTTTGCGGCCGCTGCCGACTCGGCCGCCGCGAGCTTGCCAGCGAGACGTTTCCCGCCTCAACCCCGGCGGCAACCCGGGATCGGACGGAGGCCGGTGTTCTGACAGCGGCTGGCGGGCTCAGCGCGTTTCACGCCCCGTCGAGGGGGCGTCGGCGGCGGGATGGTCACTGAAGTGCAAGCGGCAACTCTCTCCGCTGCAGGCCCCCTCCGTCTTTCCAGCCAATCGATAACGGTGCTTGGCCACCTGCTGGTACAACCACCGCCACAACCCGGCCGAACCGGGCACGTGCAGGATCGGGGCGACCGGCCACAGGATCGGCAACCGCCGCGAGAGATAGCGGACCGCGTCGGCACCGCCATGCCGCCCCCCCTGCTGGTCGATCACGTACATTTGCTCCATCAATTGATCGTGCGACAGGTCGGGATATCGCTGCTCCACCCGGGGATCGTGCAGCGACAAGAAAGCGAGTCGGGGGCCGCCCCAATCAAGTCGCCGGAGATTCTCCACCTGCCCTCGGCAGAATCGACATTCCCCGTCAAAGATGACGACATCCCCGTCGGGGACCGCGTCGGGATCAGGCAGATTGCGGGCAGCGGCCATCGATGCACTCACGAGAAAGGGGACAAGCGGGCGGCTCGAGCGAGACGCGGGTCAGCCCGTTAGGGGGGGGCAGGCGGAGGAAAAAGCCTTCGCCTCAAGGGATCCCTCCCCCTATACTTACCGTATAGCGGGCGGCGGTCCAACGCCGCGCGACCCTGACGGCCGCCCCCTCACGCAATCAGGCTTCGTAATCAGGCTTGGTGGGGGGCTCCGCATGCCGCTCGTCGGCGACGCTTCGTTCCCTCGGTTTCGGATGCGACAGGACCATGAACCAGATTTACCAGCAAGTGCAGCGTGCGCGCCGCCGACTGCTGCTGCAGCGCTTCGGCCGCTTTGTCTCCTGGACCTTGTTTGCCGCCTTGCTGGTCGCGTTGGTCGCGGTCGCGGTCCCCAAGTTCTGGCCGCTCGACATCGCCTTTGATAGCTGGACCGTCGGCTGGGCGGCGGGGGGCTTCGCCAGCGGGTTGCTGCTGGCGGCGATCCTGACCTTTGTCACCCGTCCGTCGCTGGAGCAGACCGCCGCCGAGATCGATCATCGCTTTGACTTGCGGGAACGGCTCAGCAGCTCGCTGATGCTGGATGCCGCGGGCCGCGAAAGCGAAGCGGGCCGCGCCCTCTTGGCCGATGCCGAACGCCAAGCGGGGCGAATCGCGGTCACCGAACGGTTCGCGCTGCGGCCGGCCAAATTGGGCCTGCTGCCGCTGATCCCGATCGCCATGCTGGCGATTTTGGTCTGGATCCCCGACGCGACCCAGGAAAACGAACTACAGGCACGGGCCTCGCTGGCCGCCCGCGAAGAAGCCAAACAAGTCAAGACGACCACGCAGCAGCTGAAGCGAAAACTCGCCCAACAGCGTCGCCAAGCCAAGGCCAAAGGGCTGGAAGATGCCGCCGATCTATTCGAAAAGCTCGAAGCCAAACTCGACAAGATCAGCCAGCGAAAGGAAGTCGACAAGAAAGAGGCGTTGATTGCCCTCAATGACCTGAAGAAGGAACTCGAAAATCGCCGCGAGAAACTGGGGACGCCCAACCAGATGAAGAAGGCGATGTCGAACCTCAACAAACTCGACGATGGTCCGGCCGACCGCGTCGCCAACGCGATGGAAAAAGGCGACTTTGGCGAAGCGGAAAAAGAGGTGCAAAAGCTTGCCAAAAAACTCCGTGACGGCAAGCTTTCCGAGCAGGAAAAAGCGCAGCTGCAAAAGCAAGTCGAACAGATGAAGCAGCAACTGGAAAAAGCGGCCGCCGAACACGAACAGGCCCAACAAGCCCTACAAGAAAAGATCGACGAAGCCCGCCGCCAAGGCAATATGAACGAGGCGGCGAAGATGCAGGAAAAACTGAACCAGATGCAGGCCCAGCAGGACAAAATCGGTCAGATGAAGCAACTGGCCGAAGGGCTTGGCAAGGCAGCCCAAGCGATGCAGCAGGGGCAAAGTGGACAAGCGGGTGAGGCCTTGGAGGACATCGCCGATCAGCTGGGCGAAATGCAGCAGTCGATGGACGAACTCGAAGACCTCGAATCGTCGCTGGGCGACTTGATGCAAGCCAAAGGACAGATGCAATGCAAACAATGCCAAGGCCAGGGTTGCCAATCGTGCCAAGGCCAGGGCATGGGGCAGGGCTTCGGTCAGCAGCCCGGCAACGGCCTGGGTGAGGGCCAAGGGCAAGGCGACCGCCCCGAAGCCGAAGATGATACGAATACCTACGACACCCAAGTCCGCGGGGACGTCAAACGCGGCAAGGCGGTGATCGCTGGGAAAGCGGGAGGGCCCAACCGGAAGGGAGTCTCCCGCGCTGAACTGCAGCAAGCGGTCCTCGGCGTGCTCGCCGAAGAGAGCGATCCGATGGAAAACCAATCCCTGCCCCGGACCGAACGCGAACACGCCCAGCAGTACTTCGACCGGCTCCGCGCCGGTGAAGAAACGCCTTAAGTGGACGTCCTCCCAGGCGGAGGTCAAACCACGAAGTTGCTCCCGAGTCGTTCCTTAGCGGAGCCGGCTCAGGTAAGCGATCACATCGGCGAGTTCTTGTTCGCGGAGCGCCTCCTCCAAGCCGCTCGGCATCAACGACACGGTGCTCGTCTCGATCGCTTTGATCTCCGCCCGCGGCAACTCGACCGGCTCCCCGGTCTGCTGCTGCAAGGTCACCGCCTCGGTCGTCTGGTCGACGATGATCCCCGTCAGCAGCCGGCCGTCCCGTGTCAACACCTGGCACGGTTCGTAATCACGGACAAGCGTCGCCGAGGGAAACACGGTCGATTCCAGCAAAGCGAGCGTCTCCCGGTTGGCTCCGATCGTGGTTAGATCGGGACCGATCTGTCCACCTTGCTTGCCGACGCGATGGCAACTGCTGCACTTGGCCCGTTCGGAGAAAAAAAGTTCTTTGCCGCGCTGCGGGTTTCCCTGCCGCACCAGCGGCACGAGCGCATCAAGGCGAGCGACCTTGGCTTCTCGGTCGTTTTGCAGCTGATCGAGCAATCGATTGGCGTGCGGAAGCACTTCGGGGGGGAAACGTTTGATCGTGTCGGAAAAGACCGAGGGGGTGACCCCCGCCAATCCGCTCGCCTGCTCCACCACCTCCAAGAACGCTTCCGCTGTCGCGACGTCCCGCGTCCGCGTAAAGGGTGTCATCAGGTTCGCCAGCTGCATCGGCCCGGCCCGACGCAAGCGGGGCAGCAGTTGCTGTAACTGATCAGGCGTCAGCGAGGCGGACGCCAGCGTGCGACTGGCTCGGGCCGCTTCCGCCGGCGTTCCCTCTGCACCCAACATCGTCAGTAGCAACGAGAAGAAGCGGGGTTCCACGCGATTCCCCCGGCCCGCGATCGCTTCGAATGCGGAAACCCGGAGCGTTTTCGGCAAGCGTTCGTCGTCCCCCAATCGCCGCAGCACGCCGTCAAAGCGATCGGTGGCGATGCCCGCCATTGCCGCCACGGTTGCTGCCTGGATCTCCAAATCCTCGGATTGCAGCAGCCCGGCCAGCGGATCGGCCCACGAAGCCGGCAACGATTCGAGACGGCGCCTGCCGATCGTTTCGAGGATCAAAGGTAGTCGCGGGTCGTCTGTCCCGGCGTCCCGGGCCAACCGGTCTCCGATCCGTTCCTGGACCGCCGGCTGCTCCAACAAGGTGCCCAGCAATGCGGCCACCAAGGCGGGAGATTCCCGCGACGGATGGGGAGTCACCAGCAAGGCTTCCAGTTTGCTCACGGCCAGGGGATACCACTCGGGGTGCGTTGGCAAGATCCGCAGGGCTGCGCGGCGCAGTCCCTGATCGCCCGCATCCAACAGCGAGGTCACCAGTTCCCCGTCCAACGCTCCGTGATCCATCTGGTCGAGCGCATTCAACGCTCCCTCCAGGGTCGCTGCCTGGAAGTCCGTTGATTTCCCCGCGAAGCCGTCAAAGGCTTGGGCCGTCGCCTCGGCGTCATCGATCTCGATCAACGCGTAGGTCAGGGCATGCCGTTCCGCCCGATCGACTGCCTTCCCGAGGGCGGTCAGCAGCGTGGGCACCGCGGAAGGATCCCCGATACGGCCCAACGCTTTGCCCGCGACCCGGCGGACCGCCGGCGAGTCTTGCTGGACAAGCTTTTGCAAGGCTGGCAGGGCCGCCTGGTCGCGGTGGATCGCCAGGCAGTGGCAGGCGGCCTGCCGGATGGTCGGCTCCCGGTCATCGAGCGCCCGCTGCAAGGCGTCGAGGGCAGCACGCCGGACCGCGGACGGGTCGCTTGCATCGGCCTCTGCTCCCAGCGATGCCGCTTGAGCGATCCGTGATAGCGCCCAGACTGCCGCCCGTCTCAGCCGCAAATCGCTCTTGTCCACGGTCTGCTGCAACGCCGGGATCGCCGCTTCGCCGCGGCGGCCCAAGGCGGCGATGGCGCGGCGGCGCACTTGGAATCGCGTATCGTTCGTCAACCGAATCAGCGCCCGATCACCGGCGGCCTCCCAGTCGATCGATCCCCCCCAGGGGTCATTCAACGGCGTCATGCCCTCGCGGCGGACGCGGTAGATTCCCCCCAGGACGTCAGGCTTGGAGAATTGCGAGGTCGGACAACCGCGATAAAACCATCCGCCCGTGTCGACCACCAGCAGACTACCATCGGCGTCCTCCAGTACATCGGTGGGATGAAAGTCACGGCTTGCGCTCGACAGGAACGGCCGCTGAGTCGCCGCATACGTCGAACCTTCCGGGGTCAGTTCCAGCCGGACGACCTGGCCGCTGTTGAAGAACGTCGTAAACAGCTGGTCCTGCCAGCGGTGATCGAGAGCTCCGCTGCGATACCGCATCATCCCCGAGACCGCGACGTGCCCAAAGCGATGCACCGGGCCCAATAGATCGCCCGTCACCTTCAATTCGTCCAGCACCTGGCGGCGATGTGGATAGGCTCCTCCATACAGCCAATGGACCAAGGCATCGACGCGCGGGCGGGTGTAAAGGATGTTGACCGTTCCCAACACGTCGCCCGTCTTGGTGAAATCGACCTCGACCGGATTGTCCATCCCCCCACCGGCATGGATCTGCACATCCGAGCCGTCGGGACGGCAGGAAAAGAGATAGCTTCCCGCACGCTTGCTGACAAGCTCGCCAGCGGCATCACGAAATTCGTGGCCATGGTATCCATCACACCAATACAGCCGTCCATCGGGTGCCAGAAAGCACCCATGAATACTGGCGGCGTTTCCGGTAAAGCCAAAGCGATCGACCAGCACCTCGCGTTGGTCAGCGACGCCGTCCCCATCGGTATCGGCGAGCCGCCAGATATTCGGAGGCGAGGCCACATATAAGGCCCCGTCATGCCAGGCGGCCCCCATCGGAAACGTCATCTGGTCGGCGAAGACCGTCGCCTGGTCGAACTGGCCATCGCGGTCGCGGTCCACCAGCAGCTTGATCGAGTTGGGACGTTGGGATTCCAGTTCCTCGGCCGACAGGCCCATGCCGTCGTCCTGGAAGATGATCTCGATCCTGTCATTGTCGCACGGGCGGGCTGTCACGCGCACTGTGCCGGGCGTGAAGGTGTCGGGGCCCGTGGCATGCGACTCGTAGGCATTCTTG
>CAYNVI010000059.1:0-14402 GCA_964400585.1 uncultured Pirellulaceae bacterium
GAGGCCGGCGGTTCGCCCTCGGTTGAGGCTTCCAATAAGCGGTCGGCCAGCGATCCTTGCTGCGGGGCCCCCGCCCCCCGCGGGACCATCGCCACCTCCCGGATACCAAACCAGGAACGAGGGTTCTTGGTCGTCAACAATGGGGCGTCCTTGGCGGCCGCCAATTCCACGTGGACCGTGTCTCCGGTCCAGTAGGCAAGATCGAAGCGCTCCCAGCGCCACGTGTCGGACAGCCGTTTCAGCGGGTAAACCGTGCCGCTCCGCGGGTAGTCATGGACGACGTACCGCAAGCTGGCCTCTCCGTCGCCGCGCACCCGCACCCATAATTCGCTCTCTTCGTCCAAGCCGACATCGGGCGAAGTCAACCGCGCGGGATGCTTGCTGGAGATCGCATGGGAATAAACTCCTGCCGGATAGACACCTTCCAATGCTTGCTCGCCGGTCGCCGCGACTGCAAAGGTCCCCGCGGGCTGGGGTGCCGCGGGCAGTCCGGCACCTTCGGGAAACCACTCCCGATAGGCCGCCCGCTCGCGGAGATTCCAGTGCCGGATGCTTGAGGCCGCGGCTTGTCGGTCGTCCGTTCCGACGGCCCGACGCCTCGCTTCCTGCCAAGCCTGGGCGAACGGCTGACCGTCCGCCGTCCGCTGACGGACCTGGGCCAAAGTGGACAACAACGAGGGAATCTTTTCCGGCTCGTTCGGCACCGCCGTCCAGGCAGCCAACCGCTGTCGCAAAACCGGCAAGTCCTCCAGCCAGTCCTCCGCCACCGCGCGACGGATGGCGGGTTTGGAAGACTGCAGCTGCTGGCGATGACGGTTGACCCGTTGCGGCAGGTCGATCACCTTCCGCGCCGGCCGGCAGGAAGCCAACACGCCAAACAGGGCGTAGTAATCGGCTTGGCTGATCGCATCGAACTTGTGATTGTGACAGCGCGCACAGGAGACCGTCAGCCCGAGAAACGCTTTTGAAAAAGCGTTGATCTGATCGTCGGTGAAACGCACTTTTTCATCGAGCGCGTCGGTCGGCGCGAACCCGTGAAACACCATCCGCCAATGCGCGGTCCCGATGATCGATTCATTGATCGCCAGATCGTGATTGACCCGCGGTTCGGATAACAAATCGCCAGCGACGTGCTCACGTAGCAGCTGATCGTAAGGGACATCGGCATTCCACGCGCGGATCAAGTAATCGCGATACTGCCAGGCCTGCTCGATCCGTGGATCGCCTTCGCTGCCGTGCGATTCGGCGTACCGGATCCAATCCATCCAGTGGCGTGCCCAGCGTTCGCCGAACTGGGGGCGTCCCAGCAAATCGTCGATCAAGGCTTCGACCACAGCGTCGCGTTGGTCGCCGGCCGCGTCGGCGATCCGCCGCGACCACGATTCGCTTTCTGCGGGCGTGGGGGGCAAACCGATCAGGTTGAAGAACAGCCGACGGACCAACACCGGCGGCGCCGCCAACTCGGCAGGTTCCAAGCCCGCCCGCTCGCGCGCCGCTTCGACGAAGCGATCGATCGGGTGCGTCTGCCAGCCTTTCCGCTGGACAGCGGGAAGAGGCGAGGCCTTGATCGGTTGAAAACTCCACCATTGTTGCCGCCGCGCAAAGATCGCCTCCCAGGAGGTCGACTGGGCCAGCTCGTCGGCTCCCGGCGGGCGGTCGCGGGGATCGGGAGCTCCCATCGCGATCCACCGCTCCAGATCGGCGATCACCGCCGGCTTCAACGCCGGGCCTCCTTGAGGCATCTCCAGGCCGGGAATCTCGTGCCGCAAAATCGGCAGCAGGCGGCTTTCGCCCGGTTGGCCCGGGACGATCAGAGGCTCCCCATCGTCTTCGCCCACCAGCCCGTCGCGAAAGTCGACGATCACGCCCCCTTCGGCCAAATCGGTCGAGTTATGGCATTCGTAGCAGTGATCGGCCAACACCGGTCGGATTTTCGCCTCGAAGAACTCCAGCTGCTGAGGACTCCAATCGCTTTCGCCGCCCATCGCGGGACCCGCCACCCCCGCCAGTGAGAACAAGATCCACAGGGCACGCCAGCACTCGACCATTCTCATCTTGCCTCCTTGGGGAACTTTTCGCCTTGCCGAGGAACCGCCAGCGAGATCGACGCCTCGGATCCGTTCCTAGTCTACAAGACCAGCCATCGGCTCGCGAACGCTGACGCCGCCGGACCCCGGTTGGCTACAATCGGTTCAGCGCGATCTCGCTTCGTTCGCCAGCCTGCTGTCAATGATCCTTTGTGAGTTGTTCCCATGCGCCCGCCCTTGTTCCTCAGCGCGGTAGTTTTGCTTCTCGCCTGCACCGCATCGCTCGGCTCCGCCCCTGCCTGCGGATCCGCGCGGCCCGCTGCTGACGGGTGCGACGGCCCGGCGCGGGCAGCGCATCGCGTCAGCCGCGGTGAACTCCCGCAGCGATTTGCCGGTTTTGCCGAAGAAATTCGTAGCTTTGTGAAGAAACACCGCGTTCCGGGGATGGCCGTGGCCGTCTCCCGCCAAGGGGACGTGGTCCTGTCGCGCGGCTATGGCTATGCCGACACCGCGACGGGAGAAGCGGTTCAACCGACCAGTCGCTTTCGCATCGCCAGTCTGTCGAAACCGATCACGGCGGTGGCGATCTTGCAGCTTTGCGAGCAGAAGCAACTGCAACTCGATACCCCCGTCTTCTCGGTCCTCGACTACGAAGCCGCGATCGCCGCGGCCGGCGACGACTTTGAACCCCGACTTCGTCAGATCACGATCCGCCATCTGCTCCAGCACCGAGGCGGCTGGGATCGCGATGCCTCCTTCGACGCGATGTTCCAATCGATCCGCTTCGCCCGCCAGTTCGGTCTGCAGCCGCCAGCCGGTCCCGACACCGTGATCCGCGCGATGCTGACCCAGCCGCTCGATTTCGATCCCGGCGAACGCTACGTCTATTCGAACTTCGGCTACTGCTTACTCGGCCGAGTGGTGGAAGCCTGCAGCGGGCAGACGTACGAGGCCTATGTGCAAGACTGTGTGCTCGCCCCCTTGGGGATCGACGGGATGCAGCTGGGGGCGACCCGTCTGGCGGAGCGACGGCCGCAGGAAGTCCGTTACTACCATCCGGGGACGGGCCGTTCGGTCTTCGCCGAAAATTTAGAGGAGCCCGTCCCCCACCCCTACGGCAGCTGGTACCTGGAAGCGATGGATGCGCATGGTGGCTGGATCGCCGCCGCGGAGGACCTGGCGCGGTTCGCCGCCGCCTTTGATGCTCCCGCGAACTGCCCGATCCTGCAGCCCGCAAGCATTGCCGCGATGCATCGGCGTCCCCCCGGCCTGGCGGGTCACGACGAGGCGGGCGGCCCCCAGGATGTTTTCTACTCGCTCGGCTGGCTCAATCGCGTCGTCGGCCCGGAGAAGGTCAATCACTGGCACACCGGTTCGTTACCGGGGACCGCTGCGATCATGATCCGCCGCCACGACGGGCTCAATCTGATCGCTTGTCTGAACACCCGAATCAGTGCGGCCGGCGACGATTTGGGCGGGGAGCTCGATCGCCTGCTTCATCGGGCGGCAGCTCGCGTCTCCACGTGGGCGGCCGCCGAGGAGGCCCGCGGCCGGTAGGTCGGTTACGATAGGGCCCTGTCCAACCAAGCCCGGCCGGACCTTTTCCCCGTTTCTCTGGAGACTGCCGATGCGCTCGTTGCCGTTGCCTTCACCCCGTTGGCAAACACCCCGTTGGATCACCCTGTTCGTCTGCTGGTGGCTGTTGCCCACGGCCGTCTTGGCGGCAGCGCCGCCGGCAGGCGAGTCGCACGTTTACAAAGAGGTCGACGGCCGCGAGTTACAACTGTATGTCACCAAACCGGCCGACTGGAAAGCGACCGACCGGCGGCCCTCCATTGTCTTTTTTCACGGCGGTGGCTGGGTCGGCGGTTCGCCTGGCCAATTCACCGAACACAGCAAGTATCTCAGCGAGCGGGGGATGGTGGCGTTTCAAGTCCAGTACCGCCTCCTCGATCGCCAAGGCAAAGAGCCGCCAACCTCCTGTGTGGAAGATGCGGCCGATGCCTTTCGCTGGGTGCGTCAACGGAGCGCTCAGTGGGGGATCGATCCCGTCCGGATCGCCGCCGCCGGAGGCTCGGCCGGCGGGCACTTGGCCGCTTACCTCGGCACGCGGATCGACGCTCCTGCCCCTGACCAGACAACATCGGTTTCGGCCAAACCGAATGCGCTCGTCCTCTTCAATCCGGTCTACGACAATGGGCCCGACGGCTGGGGGCACCAGCGCGTAGGCGATCGCTACCGCGAATTTTCACCGCTGCACAACATCAGTGCCGACGATCCGCCGAACATTGTTTATCTCGGCTCAGAAGACAACCTGATTCCCGTAGCGACGGCGGAAGCCTTTCGCGACCGGATGGAAACAGCGGGCGTGCGCAGCGAGCTCCGCATCTATGAAGGTCAAGGGCACGGTTTTTTTAACCATGGCCGGGACGGCAACCGGTGGTACCGGCAAACGATCGCGGAAACCGATCGGTTCCTCACCTCCCTCGGTTGGCTGAGGGCTCCCTCGCCACGGGCCGAGGAGGCTACGCGGCCCGCGGCCCGCGGCGTCGGCGCCCCCGCCAAGGCTGGCGGGAGCGAGCCTTAGGCTGGTATCCGCACACCGCCGAGTCGTTACGCGAGCCGTTTCTCGGGTTTCTGATGGACCCTAGTCGCGGTGCTCGGACGGCTGGTGCCGGCGGCTGACCGACCGCGGACGGGTATTCGTCGGCTGACGATCGATCACGTGGGTCCGCGATTCGGCCGTAGGGTCTCCCGAGCCCTCGATGGCGACCCCCGCCGGTTCCGACCGCGCGGCCTGCTGCCCCTCCGCCCTCGCGTTTCCTCCCTGCCCTTCGGCAATCGAGGCCTCCCCGGCCAACGGGACGGATCGACGCGGCCGGAAGAAGCGGCCGAGCGGGCCTGCCAGCAAAGCCGGCAGGAACAGCAGGTCTCCAACCAAAGCGGCCATCAACAGCACCAACATCAAGGTCCCGAAACGCTGCGTCGGGGTGAAGGTGCTGAGCGAAAACACGAACAGTCCCAGGCCCCCGACGATCGTCGTCTGGGTCATCGCGGGGCCGACACGACGGTAGGTCGCAATCAACGCGTCGCGACGCTGCAGTCCCTGGTCCAGATACTGGCGGAACCAGGAGAGGAAGTGAATCGTATCGTCCACCGCTACGCCCATCGCGACCGAGGCGGTCATCATCGTGCCGATATCGACCAGCGTTCCCATGTGCCCCATCGCGCCGAAGATCACCACCACCGGGAAGACATTGGGAAGCATGGCGATCAATCCCGCCGAGACGCCGAAACTCATATGCTTCGGCGAAAGCCAAGCGAACGGGAAGCGGCCGGGGTTCAGCAACACCACCATCACGCCGCCGATCAGCACAAAGGCCCAGGCGATCGATTCGACCAAACTGGTCAGCAACGTCCGCTGGGCCTTGTAGACCACCGGCACCACGCCGGTATAGACCACCTGCAGCGGCCCACTGTCGGTGGGGATGGGAACATCGTCGACGATGGCCGGAACCGAACGACCGGTATCGATCGAGCGGGCATCGACCCAGTGCTGGGCGTGGGCGCGAATAAAGTCGACGTCATAATCGGCATGGTCGTGAAGCATCACGATCAGATCCCGCCGAGCCAACGATTCCCCCCACTTCTCCGCCGTCGACTGGCCCGCCAAGCCTCCGGTACCGGGGTCGTGCCAGAACACACGAGCTCGTTTCTGTCCCCGCAGTAATTCGGCGAGCGTGGCGTCATAGATGGCCCGTTCGTCGATCGTCTTGACCGTCTCTCCCGTCTCTTCGTCGACCCGTTCACCGAGGATCGGTTCGCTTCCCAGGGCATCCGGAGAAGCACGTCCGAGGACCACGATCACGCTGGTCGAATCACGCGGCGCCGCCTCCAACTGCGCCACGATTTCATCCCGCGTGCGATAGGCTTCCAGCACCGGCTCGACCGCCCGTCGCAGCTCGTAGACGAACGTCCCATAATCGACGTCCGACAGCGCGCTGACCCGCAGACTGATCCGCCACAGCTCGCTGCCAACCAACGGCCCATCCTGCTCGACACGCAGGTAATCGCTGCCACGCAAATCGCTGAGGGCCGCTTCGAGCTCGCGATTGAAGCGATAACGCGGCGCACTATGGGCACTTCGCGAAGGCGGCGGTAGCTCGGGCAAGAAGGTTGCCGCACTCACCGCGCGGCCGACGACCCGCATTCCCTGTTCGCCAAACGCCTGTTCGACCACCGTCTGAATCCGCGAAACCGCTTCGACGCGTTCCAACGCATTCAGCGGTTCGCCAGTCGCGGTAGACGCTCCCGTGGCTTGTTCCGCCGGCGGCAGGGAGGCCTGGACGGTGGCCTGGGGGTTGGCCCCCGCCGTCGCCCCTTCGCCGGCACCGCCCAAATCGATCTCCCCAGGAGGGATCCGCACGACCAGCTCCATGGGGACCAGCTTGCCAAAGTTGTCCTCCATCCACTGGTAATCGTGGATGATCCGCGACTGGGAGCCGAACAGTTTCAGCAACTGCACCGAGGTTTTGATCTTGGGAACGCCCCAGGCACAGGCGACGAAGCCGAGCAAGCACGCGATCGACACCAGGCCATGGCGTCGGACTACAAAGCTGCCGACCCTCTGCCAAAAACTGGCCAGCAGACCCCCGTCGCTCGCCAACGCCGAATCGATCGGGCCGGGGGCCGCCGCCGACTGCGGGGACTCGAGCGCGTCCGCCTCCGACCCGTCGGCGTCGGGAGCGGACGGTTTCTCGCGACGTTTCAAGTTGGGGACGAAGACTTCCAGGGCCGCCGGCAGGTAGCTGAACAGGATCACCAAGGTGGCGAGGACACCCAACGCCGAAAACCAGCCGAATTTTCGAATCGGGATGATGTTGCTGGTGTACAGCGACATCAATCCGATGGCGGTCGTCAGTGCCGCCAAGGTGCAAGGCATCACCGCGTGTCGGAGCGCGCGACCGGCCGCCCCGACCTGGCCGTTGGCTTCGTATTCGTCACGGTAGTAATTGACGACGTGGATCGCCCCGGACAGCCCCAGGACGTAAACCAGTGAGGGCATGCTCATCAAGATCGCATCGACGCCCGCTCCGCTCCACCAGACGATCGAGAGGCTCAGCGCGGCGGCGAGCCCCCCCACAAAGAAGACCATCACGGTGATCTTGATGCTGCGGAAGCAGAGATACGACAAGCCGATCCCCAGCAGCACGCTGTAGCCCACCAGGCGTGCCAAGGTGATCGTTCCCTCTTCATCGATCGCCACGTTGTCGACCGGAGGTCCCCCCAGGTGCAGGGGCGGCCGTCCCGACGCACCGATCTGTTCGGGCTGGTTGAACGGCGGTGGCGCGACCGAGGGGGGGGCGGCCGGTTCCAATCCCGATTCGGCCGCCAGGGTCAGCAGGCGTCCCCGCGGTCCCCCCAGCACGCCGCGTCCCACGACGTAGGGCAGGTTCCGCTGGGCCAATTGGGTCAAGGTGACCATCACGCTCGTCTGGCGGGCCGGCGGTTCGACTTCCAGCCGGTCGAAGATCGCCAGCCAGGCATCGGTCTGGGCTTTGGTGCCGGCCTGCCGCAGCGCCGTCAAGTCGCCGTCAAACTGCTCCTGCAAGATCGCCTCGCGGGTGATCGTCACCACCTCGACAAAATTTTCCGGCAGCTGATCGCGACGTTCGGCAGGGAGAGCGGCCGCAAAACTTTCCGGTTGCCAATCGAAGCCGGGTGGCACCGGCGGCGCAAAGAGCGCCCCGGTCAAGCGGCGCTGGGCCAAGCGGTAGGCGACTTGCGGACGGAGCTCGGCGGCCGTCAGATCGACCGGCCACAAGGGGCCCCCTTCGGCCGCCAACTCGGCGGCCACTTCGGGACCCGTCTGGACCGTTTTGAAAAGCGCTGCCGTCAGCAAGGCGGGATTGTTGTAATAAGGGTTCGCAATCCGCTCCCCCGCTTCGCCCCCGAAGGCCGCCACAAACTGGCCTTCGACTTGGAAATTTCCGGATGCTTTCTGGACCAGGCGGATCGTCGAATCGGGAACATTCTGCTCGCCGGCCCAGCGGAACAGGTGCCCGTTCGGGGTGACGAAATACCAGGTCCCTCCCTCGCTGACCAACCACTTCTCATCGCGACCGCCCCAATCGCGGTGGGTGTCTGCCGGGAGCAGCAAGCGGAGTTCTTCGGCCATCTGCCGGGCCCGCTCCCAATCGGGCGGCGGAGGGCTGGGGGCCGCCCGCTCCGACTCGGCCCGCAGCTTGGAAGCAAACAGCTGCAGACGCTGATCTTCCGCCGTGCAGCCCGGCCAGGTCGCCAGGATGAACCGCTCGCCGGCAAAGTAACGACCGAACCATTCCAATTCGGTCGTTTCGCGAAAATCGGCCGGCAGCCAATCCTTGACGTTGTTTTCGGTCTTCCGCAGACTCATCCGCGCCCCGCGCAAGGCGAAGGGAACGAGGAAAAAGATCAGCAGCAGGATGAGCATCGCGTTCGACATGCGGAGCATGCCACGCTGCGCTAAAAACGACGGCTTCATCTGAAACCTTGGGTAGGGACGACCGGTGGGAAGAGCGGAGCTGCGCGGGTGCACCACGGCCTCACAGTGCTAAGGGTACCGGTGCTCTGAAGATAGGTCCACGCCACAAGTCGCCGGACGGGGTGCCTTCCCGCCCCGTTCGCTAGGGGGCTGCAGAAGCTATGCGGGTCAGGCAAAAAGGCGGAGATCTCCGGCCTCCAGCCCCCGCCCGCCGGCTGGGCGGGAAGCAAGCCAGCCCGCGGCGGCGGGGCGGGCCGCCGCCGGAGCAAATGTGAGCGATCGGCGTGTCGATTGCGGGGGCTGCATCCGCGATGCGACCCATGGCACAATGGAATCGCGTCTTGCTACCGCGGTCGGCTCCGCGGTCACGCCCCCCCGCCCCAAACAACCAAACACAACCAGCCCCCCAGCCGGATGGCGTCGATTTTTTCCGGGGGGCCAGGGGCCACAGGGCAGCCGATCCTCGCCGTACGATTCTCTCATTCGCAGGAAGTTGTCAGATTATGTCCAAAGCATTGCAAAGCCTGATCGAGACCGGCACCAAGCTCTATCTCGACTCGGTCGAGCCGAAAGAGCTCGAGAAGAATTTGGTCTATGGGGCAGTCGGAGCGACCTCCAACCCCGCGATCATCTCGAAGATCGTCAAATCGGGAGACCTCGACGAAACGCTCGAACGATTGCTCGGCGAAGGCAAAGACGATGCCGCCATCTCGTGGGACCTGGCCGATCATCTGGTGCAACATGCCCAGGACCGCTTTGCCTCGATTTGGGAATCGAGTCAAGGCAATGCCGGTTTCGTCAGCTTTGAACTCGATCCGCTGCTGGAGGATCCCGAGCTAGGACTCTCCGATGCCGAACGGACTAAACAGTACATCGCCCTCGGCAAGCAATGGAGCCAGGGGCATCGCAACCGGATGGTCAAAGTCCCCGCCACGCCTGCCGGGATCGCGGCATTGGAACCCCTCGCCGCGGCCGGCGTGACGCTCAACACCACGCTGATCTTCACCCTCGACCAGTACCGCGCCGCCCGCGATGCGGTCTGGCGAGGGGCTCAGCAGCTGGATCGTCTCGACGATTTCAAAAGCGTCTACAGCATCTTCATCTCGCGGATCGACGTCTACACCAAGGAACACGTCTCGGAGCTTTCCGAGGCCGCCCAAGGCGAGGTGGGCATCCTGAACTCCAAACGGGCGTGGCAAGAAAACGTGGAGTTCTGGAAGGACAAACCGACGCGGCTCGAACAGGAGATGATCTTCGCCAGCACGGGAACGAAGAATCCCGAAGATCCCCCTTGGAAATACGTCCAAGCGCTGGCCGGTAGCGACATCCAGACCAATCCGCCCGAGACGAATGAAGCGGTCGCGGAAAGCGATCTCACCTTCGACCGCCAAGTCGATCAGCTGCCCCGCCCAGCGGTCCAGGAGGAGATCGATGCCAAGGTCGATATCGACGCGATGCACCGTGTCTTGATGGAAGAGGGAGTGGAGAAATTCGCCAAGCCGCAAAAGGCATTGATCGAATTGATCGCGGAAAAACGCAAAGCGCTGGTCGGGTAACCGAGGGTCGCCTCGGCGAAAACATGTTCATCCGCCCACGCGCGTCCGGGCCTCTCTCCGCACCGGCACGCGGCGGGCGGCGGCCGGCAAACAGCCTGCCTTTCCGCTGGTGAAAGCGGGTCAAACCGATCAGGCGGCGTTGCGGGCCTTCGCAGCCCCGCCGTCGCGGGCGGAGGCTGATTCGCCGCCCCGCGAAGACCGCCGGCGGAAGGACGAAGGGGAGAAGATCCAGCGCCGCAGGCAGTAGTAAGCGAGGATGCCGAGGAGTGCCCCCCCACAGTCGGCATAGTAATCATGCAGGTCGGTGGTCCGCTGCACCCAGCCCTGCGTCCACTCATCGATCATCCCGTAGCATGCCGCCACCAGGAAGGCGATGATCATTTTCGTCCGCACGTTCTTCCCCGAGGCGGGCACCGCCCAGGCCAACAGGAAGGCGAGTCCGGCAAAGGCAACCGCGTGCTGGACCTTATCGATGTGGGGAATCCCCGCCGAGGGAACCTTCGGCAAATGCGTGCCGGTAAACAGCAGGATCCAATAGATCGCCAGCAGGATCACCGCCAGGCGGACACCAAAAATCGAGAGACGAGGGACTCCCCGCATAACTGACGTCCTCATGCTCCGCGATGCGTTCGATGGTTTGGGAGACGGTTACTGCACCGCCGGGCGGCATCAGCCTCGGCCGCGCGGCGGCCCGCCCCACTCAGCCCGGTCCCCGGGCCCAGACAGCAGGCCCCGGATGAGGCCCACCTAAGGCCCCGAGAAAAACTCTAGCAGGCTACCGGCGGTGTCCCCACGGCAATCTGGGAAATTTCCATAAAGCTTTCAGGGTGAACGCGAGTCGGTGGTCGCGTGGCCGCCGCGACGGCCGGTCTGGTAGACTGAAGGCCTCCGGGGGCCGCCCCCGCCGATGCGGCCCGGCCCGCAATTGCCCAGAGAGCACGCGCTGGCTGTCACCTCCGCTGCGGTCCCCGCGAAACTCGGGCGCTTCCCGCTTCGCGTTCCCTTCCTCCTTTCCAGGATCCCTCCATGCTTCGCGTCCTTTGCTTTGTCCTCGTCGTGGGCGGCCTGCTGCCCCTGGTCTCGCCCGCCGAAGCGGCTCCGCCGCAAGAGGCGTCGAAACCTTCCTGGAAGAAACTGCCCGCAACGGCCGCAGGGCCCTGGGAGCCCTGCAATTTCGGAGGCGACGGGGACGTGGTCATCGAAGACGGGGTGATCGAGCTCGGCTTTGGCGATCCGTTGACCGGCGTTCGACTCGACAAGCCGTTTCCCAAAGACAACTTTGAAATCGCACTCGAAGCCCGCCGGACGACCGGCTACGACTTCTTTTGCGGGCTGACCTTTCCGGTCGGCGAAGGCCATTGCAGCTTTATCCTGGGGGGTTGGGGAGGCGGCGTGGTCGGACTGAGCAGCATCGACCGGATGGACGCCTCGGAAAACGAAACGACTGCCTACAAAGTCTTTGACAATGAGGAGTGGTTCCAGGTCCGGGTCCGCGTCCGCCCCGAGCAGATCGACGCCTGGATCAATGGAAAGGTCTTTGCCGACGTCCCCCGCAAGGACCGCGAATTCACCATTCGCACGGAGATGGATCCGACGTTGCCGGTCGGGATCGCCTGCTACCAATGCACCGCCGAAATCCGCAACGTGCGGTGGCGCAAGCTGCCGGCGGCGGCAAGCGAGACCCCCGCCCCCGCGGAGGACTCCGAGGGGAACGAGTCCTCACGATGAACTTCGACGTCTTTCCGGATAGCCTGAACCTTCCCGGTGGCGACGACCACCAGCGTTGGATGCGTGCCGCTTTGGAACTGGCCCAGCAGGCGATCGCCTTGGACGAAGTGCCGGTGGGTGCGGTGATCGTGCGGGAAGGCCGGATGATCGCCGCGGCGCACAACCAGCGGGAACAACTGCGCGATCCGACGGCCCACGCGGAAATGGTGGCGATCACCCAGGCCGCCGAGGCGGTGGGCGATTGGCGGCTGGCCGACTGCACGCTATACGTCACCTTGGAACCGTGCCCGATGTGCGCCGGCGCCATCCTCCAGGCGCGGCTCCCGCGGGTCGTCTACGCGGCGGTCGATCCCAAGGCGGGCGCCGCCGAGTCCTGCTTTCAGCTCCTCTCCGATCCACGGCTCAACCACCGCTGCGAGCTGACCGCCGGCCTGCTGGCCCCGCAGGCCAGCCGCTTGCTGACCGATTTCTTCGCCTCCAAACGCGCGATGGGCAAGAAATAGCGAGCAAACGGCCGCCGCGGTCGCCCCGGCAATCGCTGGTTTTCCAAGGCAAACGCCAAGATTTACCGATTTTGCCGGCCTCAGCTCCAAAACTTGTTGAACCGCAGCGATCCGATCTACCGATACTACCTGCACAAACGGTTCGACTGTGCCGCACGATTTGGGCGAGCCCGCGAGATGGGCGACCCCGCTGTGCCGACACCTTCGGCGAACCCTTTGATTGGGATGGATTGGATGCGGGGGGCCTTCCCGCGACGAAGAATGAACGCACAACGGTGGAAAAAGTCATGTCGGTATGGAAGCTGACTGTGGGTCTGCTGGCTCTGGTAGCCTTGATGGCTGGCATGCGGACATCGAAAGCCAAAGATGGGAGGCAGTATGTGCCCGTCGCGGACCCGTTCGCGTTCGATCCAGACTTTCGCTGGTTCGAGCCGATTTACGATGCGGATCTGGCGGACATGCGTCCCAGCAAGCGAGCCAACACGGGCTGGTTTGGCACTTTTGACCGCATGGCCCTGTATGTCACTCGGCCCGAAAGTGGCAACAGCGAATACAAGCTGGACCAAGGCTGGGGCAACCGGATCTCGGTCGGCTTCATGCTGGAAGAGAATAACGGATGGTTGGCAACCTTCACCAACCTCAGCGGACCCAACGCTTCCGATACGGTACGGACCAACCGCCTCAACCGCTTGAACCCCGAGGACCTGTTGGGTGGCGAGCCGGAATTCACCGATACGCGGGGTAACCTGGTGCCGATCGGCTATGGGAACAATTTCGGCTTTTCCGAACGGCTGTATTTCCCCGGCCAGAGCCTCAACCTGGTCGACATCGACGGCTTCGAACTCAACAAGACCTTCCGGCTGGAACCCTACCACTATGGCGGGATCCTGGAACCGATGATCGGGGTTCGCTACAACCAGGTCACCGACCGGACGTTCACTTCGACCTACCAGTCGACCGAAAAGCTGGTGCCGGACATCATCAACCCCGACGATGATCCGACCGAACGCTTCATCCGCCAAGACTCGAGGGCCGAAAACGACATGTTTGGCGGACAGCTCGGTTTCCGCTACTTCAAGTTCATCGATCGCTTCACGCTTTCGACCGACTTCCGAGCTTTCGCGTTGCAGAATTTCCAGTCGAACTTCGACAGCACCTACTCCGAGACGACGATCTACGACGGGACCGACATCGGTGCGGAAATTTTGAATGTCGAAAAGACCCGGACCTTGGCCAACCAGCAACGCAATGACGAGTTCGTCGTCGGCTTCGATGTCCGCGGAGAAGTCGCTTACCAGTTGACCCGCGACATCAGCATCCGCGGCGGATTCCAGATGACCGACTTCGCACGGGGCATCTGGCGAGGGCGCTCGATCGACAACGTCAACGATCAGGAGCTGATCGCGGTCGGCGGCACCTTTGGGGTCACGCTCAACCGCTGAGCCCGCTGCCCCGCTGCCCCGCTGCCCAGGGGCGATCGATCATCCATCCATCGAGAAGCCGCCGCGCGAATTTTCGTGCGGCGGCTTTTTTTCGTTACCACCGGCAAGATCGCCTCAGCTGCTGCTGCCGGCTCCGACGGGTCTCGCCTTTTCGGGCGTCCCAGCGGAAGCACCGCCATCGCCCCGGCAAACTGAACTAGGGTTGCGCAGAACGTGCCCTCGGAGGGACGAGCGCCGCGCGGCGTCTCCCCGCCGAAGGGCTCCTGCTCTGCTCCTCGTTTCCGGGAACCTTTGATCATGCACGCGGCACGACGCTTTTCTTCGCTCGGCCTGGCACTCCTCCTGATCGGCGGCATGCAACCGGCACCCGCCGCAGGGAACGATCGGATCTTCCAAGACATTGGTTTCGAAGAACTCGCGGCCCCCGATAACGCCCGTCCCGCGGAGGCCTTACCGCCTCCCCCGGACATGCCTCCGAGCGAAGCCCCTCCAGCCGATTGGTCCGCTGCGAAACCACCGAGCGAAGCTTCCAGTGAACCGACGAGCGAAGCTCCCAGTGAATCGACGAGCGAAGCTCCCAGTGAATCGACGCGCGAAGCTCCCAGTGAATCGACGCGCGAAGC
>CAYNVI010000060.1:0-14317 GCA_964400585.1 uncultured Pirellulaceae bacterium
GCTCTCTCGGCGGTTGGCCCCAACGCTTTCCCGCTCGAGTCGAATATTGGGACCGCTGGGGAAGCCGGGTCAGAGATCGCTGGCATCACCACCATCACCACCACGACTGGTTTCGACCCAGTTGGTGGAACCGTCACCGCCATCGCTGGTGCGGCTGGCACTATGGTTACAGGTTCTCCAGTCACAGCTTCAGTTACTGGTGGACGATCCCGACATTCGGCTCGTGCCGGAGCTTTTTCAACTGGATCACGCCGTCCTCTGCCGCCTGGGCCCAGCCCGTTTATTACGACTACGGCTCCGGAGGAAACGTCGTTTACGAGAACAATGTTGTCTACATCAACGGCCAGGAGGTGGCCGCGAGGGACGAGTTTGCCCAGAGTGCGATGCAGTTGGCGACCGTCGCCCCGCCGGCGAGCGAAGAGGAGGCTGCCGCCGTCGAGTGGATGCCCCTGGGGACGTTCGCCGTATCCTCCGCGCAGGAGGACTTGGAGCCGACCCGGGTCATCCAACTGGCGGTGAGCCAGAAGGGGGTCATCAGCGGCACCCTGTACAACACGAAGACCGATCAGGCAGACACGGTCCAAGGCCAAGTTGACGAGGCCACCCAGCGGGTCGCGTTCCGGATCGGCGAAAGCGAAGACGTCGTCGTGGAAACGGGGCTCTACAATTTGACCCTCCAAGACGTACCCGTGCTGGTCCACTTTGGCCCCGAGAAGAGCGAAAGCTGGCTGCTCGTTCGCCTGGAGGCGTCCGAAGAAGAAATGAACGATTCGCAAGCGAATTAAGCAAAAAACGGGCGTGGGTTGATTTCCTGGCGACAGGCAGGCGTTTGCTAATCAGCCCCGTCCCTGTTTCCTCCCCGATGAGATGAGACGATCCGCAACCCACGAGAGAATGCGCGACGAGTAGCGACACCACGAACTTTCCGAGAAATTGCTCGACAACCAGCTTTTCTTCCGCTAATTTCGCTTCCTTCTTCGGTGACGCCTCAGCGCCTCATCCCTCGGATCAGTCCCCATGAGAGTCATTCATTTGTGGCGGCGTCTGGTGTTGGCATTTGTCGGCGTGCTTCTGCTAAATCCGACGCCGAGCGCAGCCCAGGAACCGCGGACCTGGAAAGACAGCACCGGCAAGTTTTCTATCGAAGCCGCCTTTGTTTCCCAGGACGAAAGTACGGTGCGGATCAAAGCCGCCGACGACCGGACGATTTCGGTTCCCAAAAACAGGCTCAGCAAAGCCGACTTGCGGTATCTGCAATCGTTGAGCGAGCCAACGGAGAGCACGCCAGGCGCCCCATCGCCCGCCGACAAACGCGATGCGGCGACGCTGGAAAAAGCGTTGAGCGCCAGACTGGCTGGCCCGCCCGAGGCGGGCAAACCCAGCGAATCGCTGCCCCGTTTGCTCAGCCGGCTAAACGTTGCTTATTTCATCGACAAGCGAAGCTTCGACAGCGCGGGACTCACAACCAACCTAAAGATTCAGACCGAGAGCAGCGCGCCCACACTCTCTGGCCAGCTCGACGACGTGCTGGGTGCGAATCAACTGGCATGGTACCGACTGCGCACGGTCTTGGTGATCAGTACCAAGGATGAGGTACTCGCAAACGCGCTGCAAACGCTGGTCTACCCCTTGGGCGTCAGAGGTAACGATTTCTCGGCGGTGCGTCGCCGAATGAAGCAAGTGGAGCCATCCAGTTGGCAATCAGTGGGTGGCCCAGGAAGCTCCCGGCCTGTGCCTCCTTTCGCGGTGGTTCGCAATTCTCACATCGTGCATCGCAAACTGAGCGCTGCCTTGCAGGTGAGGCCCCTTCCCCATCGCTACGTTCACCCGCTGGAAAACCAAGTTGTCGATATCGAAGTTACACGCGGCAGCTGGGCCGAATTGACTGCCCAACTGGAGACGCAACTACGGCGGCAGGTAACGGTGTTAGAAGAAGTCAGCCAACCGGGCCTTTCTAACGCGGGATTCACCGTGAAACTCAACGGCGTCTCGGCGGCCGATGCCTTGGAACTGGTGTTGGGGCAAATCGACTGTACATGGCTGGAGAATCCTGACGGACTGGAGATCACCAGCAAGATGGATGCAGCGAGCAAATTGGAACGCCGTCAATTCGTGATTCCCTTCGCGGCTGCCAACAATCCTGCCGCTACGCTCCAACTTGTCATGACGCTGTGCGCTCCTGACAGCTGGCAACCTTTGGGCGGCAAGGGACAGATTCGGCATGCTGGTGGGAAAACCTTCACGGTTTCACAGAGTCAACCAGTTCTTCGAGAACTGAACCAGTTACTCGCTGACTTGCGCGGACGCGGAAACTAATCTGTTGGAATGCCCCGCTTTGACGAGCCGCTCGATTGCAACCCGCCAGTCCCTAGACACCGCCGGAAGAACACGCAGACGTAGCCGATTCATTGCTGTTGGGCGGGATTGGGCTGCGGATAATCGCCATCGTCCATAGCCTTGGCGGCGTCTTCCTGGGAGGGCTCGTCGTCCGCGGTTGGATTTCCGGAAAATACGAGGTGGAGGCTCTTCCCTGGATGCTTCTCGCGATCTCACGGCTTGTCCTGGCACAAGGGCTGTGGAAGCAACGGAACTGGTCGCGCGGGCTAGCACTGATCATTCATTGGCCAGTGTTGGTAGGAGCCGCTGCCCTCCTGCCGATGTGCCTCGCTTACGTTCTTCTGGTGACGCCGAACGGGATCGCCGTGGTGTACGCCTTCGCACTGCATGGCCTCTTTTTGCTTTTTCCGATCGTCCTCTTCTCGGGTTGGACGGTCTGGTACCTGCATCACCGCATCACCATTCCGCGACGTACTAGCGCCTCGTGGCTGTAGCATGGCACATGCATAGCAGATCCTGACGGCGTTACCGTTCAACGAATGAAGTGCGATCCGGTGGTTTCTCGGCTAACGGAGAGCTTGGATGGTTTGTTTCCCGGCGAGACGGCCGTCGTAACTGGGCAGTCCACCACGCGTTGGTGGGTTCGCGGAAAGAAACCCGACGAATGGTGGTCTACGGTTCCCAAGAAACCACGGGCCGGTCGCCCCGCCGCCCGAAACGATGCTCGGCTTCCGGTTCGCGGTCACGGTTCAAGTCGAGGTAGAGAATGCGGCCAGCCGGCAGGTCACGGCAGACGCCAATGTCGGTCTGTCCGTCTCCGTTCCAGTCGCCGGCAATTGGAATATCGTCCTCCAAACCGAAGCACACGACCGGGCCGGCCGTCCCATCTTGGTAGAGCGTCCAGGTACTGACGCCCGAGGGATCTCCACCCGGCCGGTACAGCCCCGGCGCTGCGCTCCCACCGCCATCCCAATCACCGGCAACGGGAATGTCGTTTGAGCTTCCTGCGGTCGTCAGCCGTTCGTCGGCTTCGCCGTCTCGATTGGTGTCGATTCGCCACTCGAACTGATCCGAGACGGAAACAGGCCGCACGATCGCAAGATCGCAGCGACCGTCCCCGTTTCGATCGAATGCCAAGGGGATGTCGCCACTGGTCCCAAACCGGAGCTCGGCCGGTTGGGTTCCGTCCTGACTGGAAAACCGAAAGTGCCAGTGCCACGTTCCATCGCTACCGATTCGGCAGACACAAAAATCGCACTCGCCGTCCCCGTCAAAGTCCCCTGTCAACGGGATATCGCCGCTTTCGCCAAATACGAACGATGCGTCCACCGTACCGTCTCGGTCACGGTCCATCGACCACTGACCGCCGCGGAACATGCCCAGGACCGCGGTTCGTTTTCCGGGACGCACGTCTCCGCGCAAACCAAGTGAAAGGGAGGACCGAAGGGGGTCGTTCGATGCCAGAGCAATCTTTCCCTCGATCACTTGTTCGGTGTCGGTGTCGACTTCGACTTCGATCGCCGCGTAGGCGCCTGGCTTGATCCGCCGCAATTCTTCCCGGCGGCGAATCTGAATAGCTCCGGCTACCTCGAGGAGCTCCACGGTCAGCGGCTCGTCGCCGTTATTAAAAAACGAAAATGTCTGCCGAAGGACGCCGCCCAGCGGAAGCTTGCCAAAGTCGACATGGGCAGCTCTGTTTTGTTCAACCGTTCCCCCGATGAGATGAAGCATGGGCCCTTCTGCGTAACCGTGCACCCGCAAGGCATAGCCGCTCGGCTCGCCGCCCTCGGGACGACACTGCCAATGCAGCAACCCGACCTGATCCAGGGGAACGGAGCTGTCCAGGGTCACTTCCAGCTGAACCGACTTCCCGACGGGGACGACACGTTCTGCGTTGGATGAGATGGACAAGCGACCTTCGGCGATCAAATGTTCCAGCCTGATCGGCCTGTCCGCGAGATTGCTTATCCGCAGGAAACGCACGGGCTCGCTTCCCCGCCGGAAACGCCCCATCGGCAAAGGCTGGGCCAGGTCCGCGAAAGGGATATACTCGAGTTTTCTGGGTTCGCCCATCCGCGGCATCTCCGCCGCCATCGGCCGGTCGACTGCCAGCGCGAAGGGCATCTCGCCTGGCTCGGCTGCCGGCAGTGACTGAGCCACGCGAAGCCCCACCCGCTGACCGGCAAAAGCCGCCGGGTAGTGATAGTCCATATCGACGTAGACGCCGTCTGCCGGAGTGAACGCCGAACCGCCAGCGATTACGTAGCGTTCTGGCGGCGTACCGGCGACATCATCCACCCCATGCGGATCTAACAGCCACTCGGAGACATTGCCCAGCGTATCGAAAAGACCGAAGCGGTTAGGAAGCAACCTTCCGACCTCCATCAGCCGATCATTGCTCGCCGGTCGACAGTTCGCGTAGTGAACCAGCAAACGGTTGTCGTCGCCAAAATGCCGCCGTGTTGACACCCCGGTATGGCTCGCATAAGTCCACTCGGCCTCCGTCGGCATGCGGAATCCGCGTCGCTGCAGAATGTCGTCGGCGGCTCGGTAACCTTCCCGGCCATCGGCAAGGATGCATTTTTCGTAGCAGTGTTCCGACGGCGGGTACCCGCAACGGTCCGTCAGCCGGTTACACGCCAAGGCGGCATCATGCCAGGAGAGCACGTTCCTGGGAAAGTTCAACGAGGCATTCTCGTCGTCAAACGCCTGACGGGGATTTTCGAGCGAGCGCCACTGGCGAATGGTCAGTTCTTTTGCAGCGATCGCAAACCGGTGGCCCTCCGGAAAATCCACGTTCCGAAATGATGGCCCGCGGAGCCGTTCACTGAAGACGACCATCGTCTGGCCGGCAAGCGTGTGATACCACTGACGGTCGGCGGTGGCATGCAGGCGGCTCAAGCGACGCATCGTCTCGCTGTCCGGTCCCCGTTGCCAGCGTTGCAGCAACCTCTGGCAGGCGCTGTGCACTCCCGAATTTGGATCCTTTTGCAACGCTTCTGCAATCGCTTGCTCGACCGCTCCGCGATCCTCCGCCCTGAGCTCGGCAGGCACGTATTCCGCCATACACAGCACGAGGGTACGGCGGAGCTCCGCATCGGCTGAGGAGAGGAACTTCTCGAGCAGCGGAGCGAGCGGGACGTCCTCCGCCGCGATTGTCTGCACCAGCGTCGACTGCAGTGTGGGATTGCGGTCGAAACGCAAGGCGTCCCACGTGTCGGGGGCTGAAGCAGGCCGCTGCCGAAGGCGTTGCGCAAGCGTACGAGCAGCGACGCGGGCGCGGCTTTCCCGATTCTGAGCCAGCTCGCTTCGGTCGACCGCTTCGACGTTGATCGGTTCATCGGTTGCGATCGGTTGTTCCTGCGGCGCAGCGGGCCGTTGAGATCGAGAGACTCCGAACCAGACTGAGATGCTCAGGGCCCCCGCCAACAGCACGAGGGAGGCGGCAGCCACCCTCCGCCGCCTCGGCAGAAGAGGGTGCAGGTACCGGCGGAGCGCCGCGGCAAAATCTTCAGCCGTTTGGTATCGGTCGGCTGGGTCAGTGGCGAGCGCTTTCAAGCAGATCGCCTCCAAGCTTCGCGGCACAGCCGCCCGTTGTCTCAGCGGAGGGATCGATACCTTTTTGAACTGTTCGGCCAGTTGCCGCGGCGTGTCGTAGCGTGTTCCGAAAGGGTGCGTGCCGGTCAGCAATTCATACAGAATCACGCCCAAGGAAAAAACATCCGAGCGACCATCCACAAGTTGTGAGTACCCCTGCGCCTGTTCCGGGCTCATGTACAACGGGGTGCCGACAAAACCGTTCCCGGTGCCGAGCTTTTCATAGGCTAGCGCGATTCCAAAATCGGAGACAAACACGTTGCCCTCACGGTCCAGCAAAACGTTGCTCGGCTTCAGATCCCGATGGATAACGCCCCGCCGGTGCGCGGAATGAATGGCATCGGCAATTCCGGCAACTATCCTCGCCGCGTCTTGGCCGCTGATCGGGGCTCGCTCGCGCAGGGACCTCAGTGAACGCCCCTCGACGTACTGCATCACGTGATACGGCAAGCCGTCGTGCTCACCGCTTTCGATCCACTTGACGATCCGCGGCGATTCCAGGGAGCGCAGGACCGCCGCCTCTTCTCGAAACCGTTTGTCGAACTGACCCCCCAGCGCCGCCGGCCAGTCTGCTCGCAAAATCTTGACCGCGCATTGGGCCTTCGTTGTCTGGTGGACCGCCAGGTAGACGATGCCGGCCGACCCCGCCCCGATGCGGCGAACGATCCGATAGCCTCCAACCTCTTCACCGGGACTCAGGACATCGGCAGGATTGGTGAGGTACCGTGGCGTCTGGGGCAGATCGCTTAACGTGTTTCTGGCTTTGTCGGCGGCGTCTCCCGGTTCGGTGAAGAGGCCATCTTCTGACGGTTGTCGAGAGCTTTCTTTGGCGAAAACGGCCTGCACAACCGACTGAAGATCAGGGAAACGCGCCAGGTACTGCTGCTGGCCGAAGTCGTTTTCGCTGGCGTGAGGCTGCCGTACGTCAAGCTCGGATTCCAGCAGCGCTTGGAACAGCCCGTGCCGGGGGAGGTGGCGGTGCGCCGCGAGCATGGCTTGGATCGTCGCGTCGCGATCGCCTCGGCGGATCTGTTCTTCGAACCGCTGCGCGACCGCTTCGATTTCCACTTGCGTTTGCCACGCGGGTTCGGGTGTATCCGTCATCGTTCAGCGGACCTCAAAACCAAATGTTCCAGCTATTTTCGGAATCGCCAAGTCGCACATTTTCCCCGACTTGGCGATTCAGCATCCGTGCAGGTCGGTGGGGCACCCCCATCCAAGTTCACTGGTCGACGATCTCTTCGAGTTCTTCGCTGGTGGCTGGCAGGGTGATCGACCAGTCGCCATGACCAAGCTCTGGCAGTTCAAGACCTCGACGGCTGAACATCGTGCGGGCACGGTCCAGGGCAATCGTCTCCATTGCCAAACGCACAACAAGCTGCTTGGATACCTCTCTGTCCTTGTGCATTGGCAGTGCATCGGAGAAGCCAAAAGCGAGAAACGGTACGCCCGGAAGCAAAGAAAAGAAGGCTCGCGCGAGATCATCCGGCAGAACGAGCGAGTTCCCAAACGCGGCTACGTGGCAAGAGCGATGCAACGGCTCTCCCACCTCCAGCGGCCCTGATTTCGAAACATAAGTGAACGACACAAATTCCGTCACTGGACGCTTGCGGGTGTAGTGAATGGTCGCGATAACGGAAGCCGCAGGTAGTCCTTCCGTAGATCGTTCTTCGTCTGGTTCGACTTCGAATCGAGTGAGGACCAATTCACCGTCATTCGGGATGACCGTCAACTTCCAAAGGTCGCGATACGCTTGCGAAAGTTGTGGGAGCCGAGGGTCGCCCTCCCTCTTCACCAGGTGCCGGCCATCCTCGACCTGCATTACTGGCTCCTCCGCAAGCATTGGGGCGGGAATTAGCATGAGCAATAAGATCAGGCATATCGTTCTCACAGCTTCGGTTCCTCCATTTTTAATTCAGACTTTATGTAGAAGAACGCAATCGGTCGTCGCCCAAACCGCACCCGCAATCTGCGTTTTTGGTATTCGATGAACCAGAGTCTCCTCTAAAAGCACGCCAGACGCCTTGGACATGACGACCAGCAACCGCAGCTGGCCCGATTCGTCAACTCGGAAGACTAAGAGTACACAACCAAAGAACAAAAGCGAACTGGCGGCCTCGGGCGCGTTGTCAAGATGAGCGCCGTGGATGCCATAAACGCTCCGAGACAGACGGAGACAACGGAAACGAACAGGTAAGCCGCCACTGCCCCCGGCAGGTCTCGCAGGGAAAAGTCGCTGACTTGGAGCGATCGGTGTTTGGTCATGAAAGTCGGTTGGGTTTTGATCGACGGCTGGTTTCCTGGCGTTCAGTTTCCGGCCAGAGCCGGTGTCATGCAACATTTTTCATGAGTCTTTGACGTCGACTTCGCGACAGGCTCTTCGGTGGCTGCTCTCGGAACCCACGTTGCGATTTGGGCTTTCCCGTCCCCAGATCCTGTGTGTAGATGACTGCCCCCATGGCAAGATTCCCGGTACGATTGGCAGATGTTGCTTTCTACTTAATGGTCGGAGCAGATCGCGACACATAACCCATAACTTGGAAGATTCCTGGGAAATGCGACGCTGCGAACAAACCGACGCGATCGATGGCGATTTGCGGGCGGACGAGGCGATCAGACGGAAGCCGCAGTTACGTCGCGTCTCCGGCCTCGTTCGGCTTCGCAAACGCGCCGGCCTCATCGGCCTGGCAAATCAGGAGGAACGCGGTCCGCCGCTGCCCTAAGCACCTAAACGACAGCACCGCGACCAACCCGGCCCCGATCATGAACCCACCGAGCGCGCTGTTGTTGAGCCAGCTGCCGCCCGCCGCCCCCAAGACGACGAACACCACGCCCGCGACGATCATGAAGTAGTACTCGACCGTCCCCTTCCACGTCGGCGGACCGGGATCCTGCCAGCTGCGAACCATCTCGAGCAATTCCTTTTGTTTGTCGTCCATGGACTGACCGCCTGACGGACCGATAACTGATGGGAAGCTGGGCGTCCGGGAGTATACCGGGGAAGATCCCTCGATCAATGTATTCCTGCCCCTTCTCGCGGTAACCAGCACATTTGCTCCTGCCGGAAGGAGCGAGAGGGATCACCCACCGATCCTCGTCTGAGCGGCGTTCCCCGCCTGGAGCCGACGAGACACGTTCATTCAGATGATCCGCCTATTGCCACGATGCTTGCGAATCCAGAAGAACTCCTCGACGCCCGGTTCACCCAGGCGATCGCTTACGGCAGTCCGCATCGTGACGAACGGAGGCCGCTTGTCTGGCTTCCCCCCCTTCAGCTCGACGGTCTTCCAATCGTGCCAGAGTATCCCACAGAACACAAAAGGTGTCAGGTACCGATTTGGCCACGAGCACGAGCACCGCAGTGCTGAGCACGAGCACGGCGAAATTCCCCGCAGCCGTGAAGAGAAATTCCTCGCGGCGAATGGTTCGACGAACGCGTGCCACGCAGCGTCGCCTCCCCTTTTCCGCTCGTGCCTGCTTTCCGTCCTCCCAGACTCGCTCGGTACAACCTTTGCGTTTGGCCGCCGCGTTGGAGTTTTGCGTTTGGCCGGCGAGGTGGAAGACCGCCGTTGCCTGCCGCCTCCTGATCGTTTCCTGGCGTGGCAATCGCTGCCCTGATAGCGAGACAAGAAAGAAGCATGAAAGCCAAGGATGCGTTGCCAGCCGCCCCGCCGCCGCTACGGGCGGTTAGAAGCTGGCTGGCTTGTCCTACCGCCGCCCCCTGTGCCGCGGTTGCCGGCTCGATTTTCACGATCGGTCTGCTGGCCGGCTGCGGCGGGGCGGAGCGTGAGCCGTTACAGCCGGTCAGCGGCCGCGTGCTCTATCGAGGCGAGCCGGCGGAGAACGCGACGGTGGTTCTTCACCCGACGGAGGATGGCCGCCACGACGCGCTCAAGCCGTTCGGCACCACCGGTCCGGACGGCCGCTTCCAAATCAGCACCTACGAGACCCACGATGGCGCGTCCCAGGGTGAGTACCGCGTCACCATCGTCTGGCCGGAGGCGCCGCCGATCAACAGCCCCGACTTTGCTTCCGGCGAGGATCGGCTGGGAAACCAATACACGGATCCCCGCCACACTCCATGGCAGGTGCAGGTGAAACAGCAACCGCTGGAACTGGAACCGTTCGAAGTCGACTGATCGGCCCCCGCATCAATGTCCGTTGATCCACCTGCCCGTCAGGAAAGCAGCCGAATGAATCGTTATGCAAGCAGGAGTGCTTTCACTCTGGTCGAACTTCTCGTCGTCATCGCCATCATCGGCGTGCTGGTCGGACTGCTGCTGCCGGCGGTGCAAGCGGCCCGCGAAGCGGCGCGACGAATGTCGTGCACCAACAATCTGAAGCAGATCGGTCTGGCGATCCACAACTATAAAAGCGCTTGCCGCGTCTTGCCTCCTCGCCGGGCCTTCCAGATCGACGGCGGCCATGATCATGGCTGGGGGTCTTATCTGTTGCCGTATATCGAACAAAGCGGGGCGAACAACATCTACGACGACACCCACGACTTTTATGCCGACGAGAACCAACAGGCGATCAAAAACCGAATCGACCTGTTTGTCTGTCCTTCCACGCCGGGAGGAACGCGGACGGTCGAGCTGGTCCATTGGCGCGACGGCCCGACCGGATCGACCGGGGCCGTCGGGGATTACTTTGTGCCGAATAGCATCACGGATCCGTCGTTACCGCTTCGAGTGCGCACTTGGCCTGAGATGTCGAACCGCCTCAACGTTCGATCCAAAACCACAGCATGACAACGGAGGCCCGTTCCGCGAAATCCCGACCTGCGTCCCGGGCATCCGCATCAGTGAATACTTGCCGAAGGTCGCCGCCCTGGCGGATCGTCTGGCGATCATCTGATCGATGTCGACCCGGGAAGGCGATCACAACCGGGCCACCTTTACGATGCGCACCGGCTACAGGTCGCCACGCGTCGGGCCGCTTATGATCGCGCGGTGCGATTGATGCAATCATCAGCCCGCAAGGCGTTTGACCTGACCGATGAGTCGCTGGCAGTGCGCGAATCGTATGGCCGACACCGGTTCGGCCAAAGCTGTCTGCTCGCCCGGCGTCTGGTGGAACGCGGGGTACCGTTTGTGGAAGTCGCCATGGACGGGGTCGCGGGGGCTGGCAACGGGTGGGATACCCATCGCCAGAACTTCAATGCGGTCCAGTCGCTTTGCGGCGTCCTCGATTCCGCTTGGGCCACCTTGATGGGCGACCTGGAGCAACGAGGCCTACTCGATTCGACGCTGATCGTTTGGATGGGCGAGTTTGGTCGCACGCCCAAGATCAACCTGAACGCCGGACGCGATCACTATCCCAACGCGTGGAGCACGGTGCTGGCCGGCGGCGGAATCCAGGGTGGCCAAGTCGTCGGCGCTACCAGCGCCGCCGGCACGCAGGTGGAACAGCGACCGGTTTCCGCACCCGATTTTATCGCCACGATCTGCTCGGCGCTCGGTATCGATCCCACCAAGCAGAATCCATCCAATGACCGAACAGCTGGTCGCTCGGCTCGACCAAAACCACAACGGCAAGCTGTCACTTGAGGAGCTGAGTGCCGCTGAGCGAGCATTACAGCCGCTCGATGTCAACGGGGACGAATTCATCGCCTCGGGCGAGTTGGCATTTCAGATCGATTCGCCTTATCCGCTCGCCGCGACACTCCTGACGCCGCTCTCGAGCGTCTCCCCGGCGACACCCCTGACGCTGTGGGCGGTTGCGTCGACCGTCGGATCCGAGATCTCGGGCCGTCGGCTGATCCAGGAATATGACTGCGACGGTGACGCTGGGCTGAGCCCCAGCGAGGTCCGCTGGAGCGGTTCTTTTTTCGCTGCACGTGACGCCAACCAAGATGGCCGCATCGATGCCGGCGAGCTGGCCGAGTGGCTCGCTACGACCCCCGATGTTTCGATCGCCGTGCGGTTCGAGCACGCCGCGGCTTCGACCGTTCTCGTCGAAGGCAGGCAACTCGAGGCACCGTCCGAAAGAGCTGCCGTGGCGTGGGATTCGGCAGGGAGCCAGATCGCGGTCGAGGTGCGCGAATCGCATCTGCATCGGCAGTTCGTGCACCACCGGCAGCAGATGACGCGCCGGTTCGCCGCTCTGGACGCGGATGGCAACCGCCGACTGGACGCGACAGAGATCACCGGCCGGGATGCGCCCACCTTGGCAAGTTTGCTCGCTTTGGCGGATCAAGACGACAGCGGTGCACTGTCGAACGGTGAACTGGAGGACTTCCTCGACCTCCAACAGCAGGCGGTGGCGAGCCATGTGCGGCTTAGCATCCTCGATCACCAGCGCGATCTGTTCGCCGCGCTCGACACCGACCGCGATGGTCGTCTGGGGCCGCAGGAGACGGTACCCGATCTCTGAGTCGTGACCAAAACTCGGGACGAAGGCGGGGCCGCCACGAAAAGGGGCTTCCCGAACACAAAGCTTGGGGGAAAGGTTCTCTGTTTTGAACATCGCCTCACTGCTGAACCTGACAGGCTTTACCCTATCGTCCCGCAGGAGGCTTCCGGCAACCGGTTTGCCAAATACAGCCAAAGGAGGAACAATGAAGGCACCAACAGATCAAGATCAATGAAAAAGAATTGCCTACGCCATGACTTTCAAGCGAAACCGAGCTGTCTATTGGCTCCTCGCATCGTGTGCCATCTGCGTGTTCGCGCAGCCCGCGGCGCTGGCTGAGGAAGCATCCCCGATTCGCGTGGCCTGTTTGGGTGACAACGCCGTGCTCCAGGATCGGCCCGAACTACTCAGTCATGGCGACGGCGTGCATCCCAACGCCGAGGGTTACCTAGCGATCGCGCAGGCCGTCGCAGAGCACGTTCGACGGCCAAACAAACCGCCGAACATCGTGCTTTTTCTCGTCGACGACATGGGGTGGCAAGACACCTCGGTGCCGTTCCATACGGAAGCCACCGAATTCAACCGTCGCTACCGCACGCCGCACCTGGAGCAACTCGCCAAGGCCGGCATGAAGTTTACGCAAGCGTATGCGTGCAGTGTCTGTTCGCCGACACGAGTTAGCTTGATGACCGGCCTCAACGCCGCTCGGCATCGGGTCACCAACTGGACGCTGAGGAAAAACGGCAGCAATGATCGAGGCCATCCGCAACTTGCCTTTCCTTTGTGGAACGTGAATGGTCTCAGTCCGGAGCCTGGCATTGAGCGGACGGTCCATGCCAAAGCCTTGCCTGCGTATTTGCGCGAAGCAGGCTATCGCACGATCCATGCCGGGAAGGCGCACTTCGGCGCGATCGGTACTCCGGGCAGTGATCCAAGGAATGTCGGTTTCGACGTCAACATCGCTGGCCACGCTGCGGGCGGTCCCGGTAGTTTTCTGGGGAAGCAAAACTTCAGCGCCGCATGGCGAGGAGGCGATCGCGTCTGGGACGTGCCCGGTTTGGAGAAATACCATGGCAAGGAGATTTTCCTGACGGAAGCGCTGACGATCGAAGCCAACAAAGCGGTCGATCAGGCGGTCGCGGACGGCGAGCCGTTCTTTCTCTACATGTCGCACTACGCCGTGCATGTGCCGTTTGCCGTGGATTCCAGGTTCTACCAGAAGTATCGCGATGCAGGCCTCAACCATACGGAAGCCATGTATGCCGCAATGGTCGAAGGGATGGACAAGTCGCTGGGCGACATCCTGGCTAACGTTGAACGCCATGGCCTGTCGGACGAGACGATCGTGTTGTTCATGTCCGACAACGGTGGGCTCAGTGCCCACGGCCGCGGCGGAAAGCCTCATACGCACAACAAACCGCTTTCCAGTGGCAAGGGCTCGGCTCACGAGGGCGGCGTTCGTGTGCCCCTGCTCGTCTCGTGGCCAAGTGTGACCGAACCCGGTGCGGTGTGTCAGCAACCAGTGATCATTGAAGACCTCTTCCCCACCGTTCTGGAAATGGCCGGCCTCTCTTCGATTACCCAGCTTGGCGGTGTGGTTGACGGACGAAGTTTCGTGAACCTACTGCGAGGCGATCCGGATCAGGCCCGCGAAGATCGACCGCTGGTGTGGCACTTCCCCAACAACTGGGGCCCTCAGGGACCCGGCATCGGGCCTTCCAGTGCGATCCGGCTAGGCGACTGGAAGCTAATCTACTATCACCAATCGCGACGGTACGAACTGTTCAACTTGGCGAGGGACCTGGGCGAACAGACCAATCTGGTTGAGCAGCAACCCGATGTGCGAGATCGACTCGCTGGCGAACTTGCCGAATACCTGATCTCGGTTGATGCTCAAATGCCGATCATCAAGGCGACCGGCGAGCAGGTGCCATATCCTGGCCTCGTTGCGGGTGCACGCAAGGATCGCTGAGCGCCTATCCGGAAACCAGCCAACTGGCCGCGCAGCGGCTCCTTTCGTTCCCTCTCG
>CAYNVI010000061.1:0-10881 GCA_964400585.1 uncultured Pirellulaceae bacterium
CAGGTCGACCAGCATCACGTGCTCGGCGCGTTCCTTGGGGTCGGCCAGCAACTCGGCCTCTAGCGCCTTATCCTCGGCCGAGGTCGCCCCGCGGCGGCGGGTGCCGGCGAGCGGACGGACCGTCACCACCCCGTCGCTGACCCGGCACATGATCTCGGGGGAACAGCCGACCAGCACGCAGGCTTCGGTCCGCACGAAGAACATGAAGGGGCTCGGATTGACCACGCGGAGCGAGCGATAGATCTCCAACGGCTCGACGTCGGTGTCGACGGCAAACCGCTGGCTCGGCACGACCTGAAAGATGTCGCCCGCCCGGATGTATTCGATGCATTGCCGGACGACGTCGCCGAAGCCTGCCCGGGTGAAATTCGAACGGATCGGCAAGGACGGGATCTCTCCCGGGTCGAGATCCGCCACGCCGCGGGGGGGGATCGGCTGCGACAACTTTTGCACGACCGCCTCGATCCGCCCGGCGGCCGCTTGCCGCGCTGCCTCCGGATCGCCCGTCTTGCCCGCCGCCAGCGAGACGATCGTCAACGTTTTGTGGACGTTATCGAAGACGCACAGCGTGTGATAGAAGCCAAAATCGAGATCGGGCAGACCGCGATCATCCTCCGGCGCATTCGGCAGGTGCTCGACGTAGCGGACCACGTCGTAGCCCGCATAGCCGATCGCCCCGCCCACAAACGGAGGCAGCCCCTCCAGGTCGGCGACACTGGGGGCGAGATGTTCCCGCAGCAGGGCGAGCGGGTCGTCGACCTCCCCCTGCCACACCTCGGCCGTCCCATCCGAGGCGGTTTCGCGGACCGAGACCTGGCGTCCATAGGCCGAAAAGCGTTTGCTGGGATCGACCGCCAAAATGCTGTAGCGGCCCACCTTCTCCCCCCCGATAACACTTTCGAACAGGCAAGCCGGCCCGCCGTCATCGAGCAAGGTGAAGGCGCTGACCGGCGTGAGGCTATCACTCAGGAGGCGGCGGTAGACCGGAACGAAATCGTGGGAGGCGGCCAAGGAAGCGAAAGTGTCGAGATCGGGCTGTATCATATCTGAGCGCGTCCAGGCCTCTGCAGGCGGTCGGATTTCGGCGGAAGAACGATCCCCGCTCCCCTTGCGTAGAAACGGCATCCGATTGGCATTTGCTTAGCAGTTTCGGGCGCGGCGCGCGATTTCCCAAGGGGGTGTGCCCGGCAGCGCCATCGCCCGCTGTCCCGGGATCGGTTCGCCGTGGCGGGACCAGCCCCTCGTGAAGCCTCGATTGGTTGACAGTCGTAGGGGCGTCGCTAGAATCCGGAGACCTTCTTAGTTGTTGGTGCATAAAGGTTTATGACGATCCGCCGTTTTTCACCCCACCCGGCCGCCCCCGCACTCCTACGAGGGTGTCTCGGATGAAATGTCAGCACTGTGAAAAGCCCGCAACTTTTCACATCACCGAGCTCACCGAACCTCACGGTCCGATGGTGCTGCACCTGTGCGAGGAGCACGCACGGCAACACCTTTCCGAAGAGGCGGCTTCGCCGATCGCCTCGGTCGCCGGTGCCCTGGCGAAACAGCTGAAGCTGGGGCAGACCAAGGAAGAACTGGCCGAACTGGACCGCAAGGAATGCCCGGTCTGCGGGATCACGTTTCTGGAATTCCGCAATGCCGGCCGTCTCGGCTGCCCCTATGACTACACCCATTTTCAAGCCGACCTCGAACCGCTGCTGAACAATATCCACGATTCCTTGATCCACACCGGTAAACGCCCCAAACGGGTCTCGCCCTCCGCCGACCAACAGGCCGAACTGATCCGCTTGCGACGCGAAATGGAAGAGGCGGTCGAGCAAGAGAACTACGAACGGGCCTCGGAGATTCGCGATCGCCTGCGGGAACTCGAGGGGGCCGAAGAAGGGGTCCCCCCCGAAGCGGCAGGCCCGAGCGGTCCCCCCGAAGAACCGCCTAACCCCCCCGACGCCGACGCCCCCGGCGATACAGAAGGGGGCGATCGTGCTGAAGAATGAAAGCCTGGATCCGTTGGCCGCCAGGTGCGGCGAATGGCTCCGCGGAACCGGTCCCGAATCGGACATCGTCGTCAGCAGCCGGATCCGGCTGGCCCGCAACCTTTCCGATTTCCCCTTCGTCCGCCGCTGCACCGAAGAGGACCGTCACGCGATCGAACGGACCGTCCGGTCCCGGATGGAAAAACTGGAGGGCTGGGAAGAGGTCCGCTACGTCGACCTGGAACGATTGGGCGAAGTCGACCGGCGGTTCCTGGTCGAACGCCAGTTGATCAGTCGCGAACTGGCCGAAAGCGAAGGATCCCGCGCCGTCGCGATCGATCCCGGCGAACAGTTCAGCGTGATGGTCAACGAGGAGGATCATCTCCGCCTGCAGGTGATGCACAGCGGGCTCGATCTGGCAGCCGCCTGGGACCGGATCAGTCGGCTCGATGACCTGCTCGAAGGGGCGATCACCTACGCCTTCCACCCCAGCTACGGCTACCTGACCGCCTGCCCGACGAATGTCGGCACCGGCCTGCGGGTCAGCGTGATGCTGCACCTGCCCGCGTTGGTGATCACGCGGCAGATCGATAAGGTCTTCCGCAGCCTGCAAAAAATCAGTGTCGCCGTCCGAGGACTCTACGGCGAAGGGTCGCAGTTCACCGGCGATTTCTATCAGGTCAGCAACCAGATCACACTCGGGCGGACCGAACAGGAACTGGTCGAACAGGTCGGGGAAGTCGTCCCCGTGCTGATCGATTACGAACGCCGCGCCCGCAAGTTCCTGGTCGAACAAAGCGAACAGGACCTCCACGATGACGTCAGCCGAGCCCTCGGCACGCTTCGTTCGGCCCGCAAGATCAGCAGCGAAGAGACGATGCACTACCTTTCGAAGGTCCGCATGGGGGTCAACCTCGGGCTGATCGAAGACGTCCCCGTTTCGACGATCAACAAGCTGTTCATCCACACGCAGCCCGCCCATCTGCAAAAGCTGCGCGGCCGCCTGCTCGATTCCACCAACCGGAATGTCGAGCGGGCCCTCTACCTCCAGCGGCATCTCAGCGATGACGCGGACGGATCGGCCGAACGAAACTGAGCAACGGGCAGGGGCGACGGGTGAGCGAGGAGGCGAAATTGATCGATGCGGCACTCGCGGGAGATGCCGATGCCTTTGGCCAACTGGTCCGCCAACATCAAGATCGCCTGTTCGCGTCGATGGTCCAGGTCACCCGCTCCGCAGAAGAAGCCGAAGACGTCGTCCAAGACGCCTTCGTCCGCGCTTACCTGAAACTCGACACGTTCCAGCGGAACAGCCGGTTCTTCACCTGGCTCTACCGGATCGCCTTCAATAGCGCGCTCAGTCGCCGCCGAAAAAAACAGGCCAACATCTCGCTCGACCAAACCCGCGAAACGCTCGGGCAGGAACCGAGCGATGACGTCGATGCCCCCGACGAGCGGCTGCTCCGCGACGAACGCGTCGAGCTGGTGCGGGCGGCCCTCGATCAGCTGTCGACCGAGCATCGTGCCATTTTGGTGCTGCGGGAACTGGAGAATTACCCGTATGAAGAGATCGCCGAAATCCTCGTGATCTCGATCGGCACCGTCCGCAGTCGGCTCAGTCGAGCCCGCACGCAGTTGCGGCAAACCTTGGAAACGATGCAGCAAGACGACGGCTAAGCGCGGTCCGACAAATCAGCGCGGTCCGACAAATCAGCGCGGTCCGAAAAATCAGCGCGGTCCGAAAAATCAGCGCGGTCGGAAAAACACGGCCAGCATCCCCCCCATCCTGAATGCCAGCCACTACCGATGGAGCGTTTCCGATGGAGCCTTCCCCTCCCCGCGGTCAGCAGTTTGACGCGACAAGCGAACCAGCTTCCCCGCCGTCGGCCTCGCCAAAGGCGAATCCCCGTCCGTTCCTGGGGATCCAGTTCAGCTGTTGCCGGACCTACGCGCGGGTCTATCGCTCGGAGCTCCGCACCTGCTACGAGGGTCACTGCCCTCGCTGCGGTCGTATCGTGCGGGTGCCGATCGGCCCCGGAGGGACCGGCAAACGCTTCTTTACCGCGGGCGATGGCTAGCTGGACCGCAGCACTTTTGGTGAGCGGATTGGGCGCTAGCCCCCGGCCTTCCCGTGAAGAGCCGGCGGCTAGCGCCGAAACCGCTCAAGTGATCGATCCACACCGTGAAACACGGGACTTAGAGCGAAAAATGGCGATGTCCAGCTAGGCTCTGTCCGAAAACCAAAAAAACGGGTCGCCTCGCGACTCCGCGATGCCCCTGCTCCCCCGTCCTTCGCCGCGCGGCGGGGCAGATAGAGGGGCAAGCGATTCGGGATTGGCCGGCAGGGGATGCTTTTGCTACGGTCCCACCGTGGGGCGATGCCGGTTGGCGGATCCGACCGGACGCCCTGCGATCAAGCGAGCCCGTACCTTCCCGCGATGGAGAGACCTGCGGCGTGTTGTCGGATTTCAAAGTCAGTCGCTGCTCACGGCGCTGCTACCAACTCGATCGCCCTCTGGCTCCCGGTGAGGCCTTTTATTCGGTCGTGATCGAATCGGACGACGGGCAGCTGAAGCGCCGCGATTACTCGGCCGAGGCCTGGACCGAGGCCCCCGCGGGGACGCTCGCTTGGTGGAAAGCCAAAATGCCCGAGCGCGGCCAGCGGAAGCTGGTCCTCGCTCCCGATCCCGTCCTGGTCGAATTGCTCGGTCAACTGGCGGTCGACCCCCAGCGCGAACAGCTTGCCTACCTCCTCGCGTTGCTGCTGCTCCGGCGCCGCGTGTTGCGTCCGCTGGAAGGCGAAAACACCGATGCGCCCGGTAGCCAATGCTTGGAAGTGATCGCCGACGAACGGCAAATCGACGTCCGCGAATGCACGATCCAGCCCGCCGACGCCGCGCGGCTCCGCGAGGAGCTTGACGAACTTCTGTACTGCGAGGCGGAATAAACGTGTCTCCCCTGCCCCCTTCTCCTTCCGTCTCGAGGGACCGGCTACCGGCCTGGGGCAGGCTTCTCAGCAGTTGGCTGCTCACCGGCACCCTCCTCTGGATCGCGGGGGGCGCCGCCTGCTATCGCCGCCCGGCCGCCACCGATTTCCCGCCGCCGCCGGCGATCTTCGAAGCGGCACCGACGCTGCAGGAACTGGTCGCCGCCGTCAATCGCACCGACAAAATCCAAAAACTGCAAACCAATTCGGCCCGGGTCACCGCCCCCTCGATGTCCGAAACCCAGCTCTCCGCATCATTGATGCTGGAACGTCCCAAACGGTTTCGGCTTCGCGGCAGCGTCCGCCCGCTGCCCACCACGCTGGTCGATCTCGGCAGCAACGAAGAAGTCTTCTGGTTACAGGTCCCCGAAGGGATCCGGCCGACACTCTACTTCGCACGGCATCGCGAATACGCCCAACAGACCCAACGGATGATCTTGCCGGTCGATCCGACCTGGCTGATCGACGCGCTCGGCCTGGTGCACATCGACCCGGCCCGCGTCACCGAAGGCCCGACCCGCCGCCCCGACGGCCAACTCGAAATCCGCAGTCAAATCCCGCTGCCCGACGGCCTCTACCGGCGGGTCTGCGTGATCGACGCCCGGGCCGGCTTCGTGACCGAGCAGTACCTCTACGCCGAGGACAACCGACTGGTCGCCCGGGCGACCGCCTCGCGACACCGCTACTACGAGGAATTCGACTGCAGCCTGCCGCACAACGTCCGGGTCGAACTGCAACCGGCCGGCGGCCCGCCGCTGACCCTGGCGATGGAGATCGGCGACTACACCCTGAACCAGATCCTGTCGGGCGATCCGCAACTCTTCACGATGCCGACCGATGCGGCCAAACAATGGGACCTCGCCAAGCTCTCCGGCAGCCCGGTCGCGACTCCCGCGAATCCGCCGCCCGGCACCGCCCTGCCCCGTAACGCGCCGTCAGGCAACGCGCCGCCCGGCAACATGTCAACGGGGACCGCATCACCCGGCAACCGTCCGCCCAGAACCGCGTCGTCCGGCAACGCCCCCGCGACAACCGATCCCGCCTTCCGCCCCCGCGTCTCGACGCTTCCTCCCGGCGGACCGCCGGCCGCGACCGGCGCTCCGCCGACCGCCGAGGAGGGCTACGTGCTGCCCCCCGATTTCCGCCCGCCCCTGCGCGGCCAGATCCGCTGATGCCAGCCGGGGACGGCAAGCCGCAGGCAGGCCTGGCCACGGGCTGGACCGGTTACGCCTGCCGTAATTTCGTGCGGGCACGGCTGAGGAGGGAGCCGACGCTGTTGGCGGGCATCCCTTCGGAGCGGCTGATTTCGTCGTAGGACTTTCCTTCCAGGTGGAACAGTCGCACGACCTTTGCTTCCTGCGGATTCAACTGCTGCAGCAACTGCTCGACCGCTTCGCGATTTTCGATCCGGGCTTCTTCCTCTTCCTCGGCCGCCGGCAAAGCCTCGGGCAAGGGTTGTCCCGTCGCTTGAAAGGCGGGCGACAGCAGGCGGCGGACGATCACCCGGCGGGCGATCACGGCCAGGTAGGTTGCCAGCGAGCAATGACGGCGAAAATGACGCAGCGCCAATAGTTCCTTGTCGACCAGGACCAGAAAGACTTCCGCCACCAGGTCGTCGCGTTGCTCCGGGGTCAACCGCAGCCCCCGCTGGCTGGCCGCATGGTTCGCGACATGCACGACCAGCCCCAAAAAACGATCGACAAAATCGTCCCATGCTCGCGGCGACTTGGCGAGGCAGCGATCCAGCAACTGGCGATCGACTTCCGATAGACTCACGCGAGCTCGGCCCTGGCAAAGCGAGAAGGCGTCGGCCGACATGCGGCAGACGGGAGAAGCCACCACCCGGCAGGATGGGGTTGGGAAGGCGGAGGCGCGGCGAATTGCCCCGAGGCACGCCCTCGACCGCCAGCCTTCACCGGTTACCGCTATGGTAGGTGGGGCCTGCCGCCACCGCAAGCATTTGCCCCCGCCGCTCGTTGACATTCCGGGGGCACCGTCCTACGATGCCGCGCTGGCGGAAAACAGGCAACGTCTGCCTGGCCGAGCAGGCCTGGCCGGCGAGCGTCCCTCCGCGGCGCTTGCTTGCCCCGATTTTCCCTTCGAATTTCCCGAAACGGTCTCGAGCGTTCGGCCGGTCCGGCCGATCCTGTTTAGACCCCATGATCAAATAGAATCGCAGAGAAGAGGCTTCAACGATGACACACGTGGTCACCCAACCCTGCTTTGGATGCAAGTACACCGATTGCGTGGTGGTCTGCCCGGTCGAGTGTTTTTACGAAGGGGAAAAGATGCTCTACATCCACCCCGAAGAGTGCATCGACTGCGAAGCCTGTGTTCCTGAATGCCCGGTCGAAGCGATCTTCCACGAGGACAATGTTCCGGAAGAGTGGAAAGAGTACATCGAAATGAACGCCGAAAAGGCGGAAGAATGCGAAGTGATCACGGAGAAGAAGGAACCTTTGGCCGACGACTGAGCCGCCTTGGAGCCGCCACAAAAACGAGAGGTCCGCTTTCTCCTGAAAAGCCCGTCCCGACGCTCCGGGGCGGGCTTTTTTATTGTCAGCCGTGGTTCCTCAGGCGAAGCCCCCGGCCGCCTTCAGCCCGCGACCGGTAAAAACGTCTTCCAAGACGCATAGCGGGGGTCGTCGATCGCTTCGACCAACAACGGATGATGGCGGGGCCGCGTCGGCTCCTTCAGCAACCGCATCTTCGCCTGCTGCGGGGTGCGACCGCCCTTGCGACTATTGCACTTCAAACAGCAGCAGACAATGTTCTCCCAAGTCGTATTGCCCCCATGCGAACGCGGGACGACGTGGTCCATGCTCAGCTGGTTCGTCGGCTTGCTCTCCCCACAGTACTGACAAAGGTGTCCATCCCGGGCGAACAGGTTCTTGCGATTGAAACGGACGGCCTGTTTGGGAAACCGATCGAATCGGGTCAGGCGGATGACCCGGGGAACCTGGATCTCGAAACCGACGGCCTGCAGGAATTCGTCCCCCGGCTGCTTGTCGAGCGACGTCAACTGACTGACCTCGCACCAGTCTTCGAACTCATAGGTGACGTACTGATCGCTTTCCAAAGCGATCACTTCGGCACATTGCCGGTAGAGGACCGTCATCGCGCGGCGGACATTGACCACGCGAATCGCCATGAAGAAGCGGTTCAAGACGAGAACGTTACTGTCGAGGACACTTGCGGACATGGGGGCAATACGCTCCGTGGCAAAGGAAGCATCCCCGTCGGGGCGAGCTGGCTGGCGGGCGAGCCCCACGGTCCGGGCGATGCGAACGGACAGGCGTTGTGATAATTTTAGACCGAGCGCGTGGCGGCTCACAAGCAACCGCCGCGACCGGCGAACTTCCCGCAACGGGAGAGCCCTCCTCCGCGGCGCGGACGGTTCCCCGGCAGCAAGACCGTATCCCGGCAGCGAGGTTCACGCCTCTCTCCCCCAGAGATCGAGCTCGGGGGCCGGCCCTGCGTGCCGCCCACACGGTTCGCGGTCAGGCGTTTTCTTAGCGACCGTTCACGAAGAAATGATGAAGGCGGAATGATGGAAGTAGCGACGGATGTCAGCTGGGGGATTGGCCTGGTGCTGGTCAGTGCCTTGGCGTGGTTGCTGAACCTGATCACCTTGCCGGGCAACTGGGTCGCGGTCGCCGTGCTCGCCCTCTATGCCTGGTTGGGCCCCGACAGCGGTCGACTCGACGTCGGTTGGCCGATCGTGGCCGCCGCCTTCCTGCTGGCGCTGTTCGGCGAAATCTTGGAGTTTGTCGCGGGCGCGTTGGGAGCGCAACGGGCCGGGGCAAGCCGTCGCTCGACCCTCTTCGCGATCGTCGGCTCCTTCGCGGGAGCCCTCTTGGGGGCGATCATCGGCATCCCGGTCCCCGTCGTCGGTTCGCTCCTCGCCGCGATCCTGTTCGGTGCCGTCGGCGCGACCGTCGGGGCCATGTACGGCGAATGGAGCAACGGCAGGTCTTGGCGCGAGAGCTGGACGATCGGGCATGCCGCGTTCTGGGGTCGCCTGCTGGGGACGCTCAGCAAACTTCTGGCCGGCGCCCTGATCGTGCTCGTCGCCCTCGCCGCCGTGCTACTTTGACCGCGCCGGCTGGCGCAGATTTTGGTTTGTTTTCGCTTGCGGTCGATTCTCGGCAAGCACTACGATGAAGTCGAGGCTCCGACGCAGCGTTCGCTTTTCTTTCTTTTTCTGGCTCACAACGGGTGAGCCCCCGTCGGCGCATGGACCCTGAGAGGGACGACCGAGGATGATCCACTACACGTGTGACCGTTGTCATAACGAAATCGATCTTCGCGAGGAAACACGCTACGAACTGCAGATCGATATCCGCCCGGTTGTCGAACCGTCCCCGCCCCTCGCTGGCCACGACGACGATTCGGATCATCTCCTGGAGCTTCACGAACTGCTCGAACGAGTCGAAGAAGAAGACCCCAGCGAACTGCTCGACGAAGAACTCCCCCGACGCTACGACCTCTGCCCGCGTTGCTACGAACAGTTCCGCAAAAACCCGGTCGGACGCGGCGCCTTGGTGCTCGGCTTCAGCGACAACTGAGCGGACATACCCGGCGGCCCCGCTTGTGACCAGCCACCGCGCCCGTCCAGCGCCCGCCGCTGGCTGCCGCTCACTGCGTCGCGACATCCCGCACCGTGACCCCCGACTGCAAAAACCGTCGGCGGGCATCGCTGTAATCGAGGATCGCGACCCGAACATCGACCGGCAAGCGGCGAAGATCCCGCTGGAGACGACTGTCGATCTCGCCGCGCAACACCCGGCTCAGCCAGCTCGGATCCAAGGGCGGTCGCTGCAGATCGAAGGCGGCAGCGACATGCTGCCACAGATTTGGCTTCGTTTCCCGGCGGATCGCCTCCTGATACTCGGTGGCGATCGCCCGCAGATCGGCTTCGGCGTTGACCAGTTTCATCGCCGCGGCCCGGAGCGCTGCATCCTCCGGGGTAAACGTGGCGACCGTAAACAGATCGCGTCCGACCGTTTGACTTTCGCGGTCCATCCCCGGGAAGGGCCGATGCGGTCTCTCCGCCACCACGTCGACTTCCAGCAGCCCGCCTTGCCAGGCGGCAGGGACCGCCAGCGTCAACATGAACGCCCGGTCGCCTTCCAACACCTGCGTCGCTGTCGCCCGCAGTTTGAAGCAGACGCCGCGCCCCCGATCGATCGTCCCGCTGGCCGCGACCAGATGGAGCGGAGCGACGCGTTTGAATTTCAGCGTCTCGATATCTTTCTGACCGAGATCTCCCCCCAAGCTCGCTTCGACCATCTTGCCGTATTGCCCCGCCGCCGTCAGACCGACGTGCTTGTTGGTCTCCACCGTCTGCTGGACTTCGATCTCCCCGGAGGTGCGGCTTCGCAATTCGGTACGCGGGGCGTAATCGGCGACCCGCACGGCCTCATCGGTGCTGCGAATCGTGACCCGCAAGCTCTCGACCGGCTCCTGATCCGGCCCTAGCATCGTCGACAATTGCAACGACAGCTGGACCAGCCGATGCCCGGGCACGGGAGTCGCCGTCTCCGCTGGCTCGACCGGCGTCGCCACTGCCACCGGAGAGAGATCGAAGCGCACGCCCGATTCCGCGGCGGGGCACACGATCGCCAAGCTGGCGACCAACCCGCACGCCCCCAGCGCGGTCTGCCACCGTCGCGGGGCGATCGGCCCGCCCGCCTGTCGGCACGCTCCGCGGGGGGGTCGTCCCCGCTCGGGTTGCCGAGCACCCTGCCGTAGCGATCCACCGTTTGCTTTGCAATCACCCATGATTATTCTTCCCACCTCCTGCTTGCAGATGAAGACGTCCGTTTCACCGCATCGCGCGTCGCCTTGTGTCGCGGGGCCTCGTGTCGCGGGGCCTCGTGTCGCGGGGCCTCGTGTCGCGGGGCCTCGTGTCGCGGG
>CAYNVI010000061.1:10981-14316 GCA_964400585.1 uncultured Pirellulaceae bacterium
GTGTCGCGGGGCCTCGTGTCGCGGGGCCTCGTGTCGCGGGGCCTCGTGTCGCGGGTTTCGCCGCGGCGTGGAAGGGAGGTCGTTGGCGACCGACGCACGGATGCAGAACTGCCAACCCTGCAGTGATGCGAACCCGGAGGATCGCTCTCCTTCCGTCCCGGGAAGAATGGTAGCAAGCCACCAGAAGCGGCTCGCTGCACGCCCTGCATCCTAGAAGCGGCGGGGTCGAAGGCAAGGCATCGCGGCAGGAAAAAATCCCGCCTGGCGACGAAGGAATGCTAGCTGTGCATTCGCGGCAGCGGACTCCCTTCCGCCAGAATCGCGCTCTCGGCGGCGGCTAGTTCCTCCAACCGAACGCGGACCGGGTCCCGCGCCGCGAAGTGCTCGGCCAACTGCACGTAGGTGGTGTGGTGCCGGGCTTCGCTTTCGAACAACCCCGCGTAGAAGGCGGCCAGCTCCGGGTCGCGATCGCCGAGATGGCGCTGCAGCTGATCGAACCGCTCGCAACTGCGGGCTTCGATCAAGCTGGCCACCAACAGGCGGTCGACCGCGCGGTGAGGCTCGTGCGGCCGCACGCAGGCATTCAGCCGCCGACCGTAGGGTCCCGGCTGCAGGCGACGGAAACGGATCCGACGCCGATCGAGCCAAGCGAGCACCTGATGGAAGTGCTCCAGCTCCTCGGCGACGATCCGCGTCATCTCACGACAGAGTTCGCGGTCCTCGGTGTAGGCATTCATCAAAGTCATGGCCGTCGAGGCCGCCTTCCGCTCGCAATGCGCGTGATCGATCAGGAGCTCGTCGAGGTGCTGATCGACGTGTTGCAGCCAAGCGGCCTGCGAGACAGATTGCAGGTGCAGCATCGAAACGGTCCGGGAAGGCGGGTTGCGGGCTGACCGACGGCGGGCTGACCGACGGCGGGCTGACCGACGGCGGGCTGACCGACGGCGGGCCCAGGCGACAACGGGTGCGCAGGGAAAGCCCATGCTGAGGACAGGCAGTTTGACGTGGTCCGGCGTCGTCGTCCACTGCAGGCCACTGCAGGCCACTGCAGGCCACTGCAGGCCACTGCAGGCCACGGCAGGCCACGGCGGGCCGCGGCGGGCCGCGGCGACGGCCCGGTCGCCCCGGATCGCTTCTTTTCGGCTCGCTTCGCCGCTTGCTCAATCGCCGAGCAGGGGGAACAATCGGCAGTTTGTCCCGCTGGTCTCCCGCAAGAAGAAGCACCATGGCTTTTTGGCGATCCAAGAAGACGCAACCCTCGGACGCTACCCCGTCGGACTCCGCGGAAGCCGGGGCAGGCGAAGCCACCTCTCCGGCGGAACCGGCAGCCGGCGGAGGAATGGGCTCGCGCCTCCGCCAAGGCCTGAACAAAACCCGCTCGGTCCTCAACACCGACATCCGCGACCTCTTCAAAGCGGAAGGCCGTCTGGTCGACGAAGCCTTCTTGAAAGAGCTCTTCTCCAAATTGATCCGCACCGACATGGGGGCCGGACCGGCCGCCACCATCCGCGACGATGTCGCCAAACGGTTTCGCGGCCGCGTCGTGGAGATGGAAGAAGTGTTGGCGACCATCCGCGCGCAGATCCGGACGATGCTGCATCAGGAGGCGTCCGACATCCGCTGGGCCGAGTCCCCTCCTACGGTGATCTTGGTGGTGGGAGTCAACGGTAGCGGCAAAACGACTTCGATCGGAAAACTAGCCAATTTCCTTCACAGCGAAGGGCGCCGGGTCGTGCTCGGGGCCGGCGATACCTTCCGGGCCGCGGCGGTGGAGCAATTGACCGTATGGGCCGGGCGGATCGGCTGCGAGATCGTCACCGGGGCTGCCCAAGCCGATCCGGCCAGCGTCGCCTTCCAGACGGTCCAGCGGGCGGTCGACAGCGGCGCGGACGTGGCGATCATCGACACCGCCGGCCGGCTGCAAACCCAAAAGCACCTGATGGCGCAGCTGGAAAAGATTCGCCGCGTCGTCGGCAAACGGGTCGCCGACGCCCCCCACGAAGTCCTCCTGGTGCTCGATGCGACCGCCGGGCAAAACGCGATCCGCCAAGCCCGCGGGTTCAGCGAAGCGGCCGACTGCACCGGGATCGTGCTCGCCAAGCTCGACGGGACGGCCAAAGGGGGCGTGGTGATCCCGATCCTCCAGCAATTCGGGTTGCCGGTCAAATTCGTGGGCCTCGGCGAAGGGATCGACGATCTGACGCGGTTCGATTCGGACGCCTTCAGCGACGCCCTGTTCGCGGGCAGCTGAGCGGGCGGGGGAGGCGGACCAGGCCATCAGCGGGCGGGGGACAGCCAGCCTCCCTACGCGGTTTCGCCCGCTCGGCTTGCCCCGCCGCAACCAGGCCGCCCAGCCTACCAAGACCTCTCGCCTTCCGTGACCGTCACCCTTTTCGCAACCCGATCCTGCCGAACGCGAAACGGAAATTGCAGGGTTCTCGCCCGGCTTCCTTATGGGAAACGGCTGGGAATTCGTCGATAGCTCTTTCTGAAGACTGGAACGCGGAGAGGCTTTGCGTTGTTCCTCCACCGAATCGTTCGGCGGAGGGGCAAGGCAGTCGATGGGTCTCTAGTGGCGGAAGCGGACCGCTGGTCCCGCGTCAATCAGTGCCTTGCCAAGACGGCTTTTTCAGGGATTGGGAGAATAAGCACATGAGACTCGGAAAATTGGCGATGCTCGCCGCGATCGCCTGCGGAATTCACGCAGGAAACGCGGAAGCACAAGAAAATATTTACGGTAATGTCATGCCGGTGTCGCACAGCCAACAGACGGCGTGCGACTGTGGCGAACCCGTCTGCGGATGCGAGCCGGTCTTCGGCTGCGACGCCGACGGTTGCCTCGACGCGGGCTGTGACGGACTCTGCGACGGTGGCTGCGACAGCGCTGGCGGCCTCGGATCGGGATTGGGTCTAGGGAGCCTCGGCCTGGGCGATTGCTGCTTGGGCGACCCCTTCACCCTCTTCGGAGAGTGCGGCGCCTGGTCGGCTGGTGGCTGGATCCAAATGGGACATCACAACAAGAATATCCCGTTGTTCAACCAGCACCGCAGCAACTTCAACCTGCACCAAGCTTGGTTGTACGCGGAAAAGTCGATCGACACGAGCGCCGGCTTCGATATCGGCGGACGGATCGATTATGTCTACGGCGTCGATGCCCAGGACACCCAAGCCTTCGGAACCGATCCGAATGGCTGGGATAACGATTGGGATCACGGGATCTACGGGCACGCCTTGCCGCAACTGTACGCGGAAGCGGGCTACGGGGACCTGTCGGTCAAGGCCGGCCACTTTTATACCCTGATCGGGTACGAAGTCGTGACCGCCCCGGACAACTT
>CAYNVI010000062.1:0-14063 GCA_964400585.1 uncultured Pirellulaceae bacterium
CCGACCGATCGGGGCGTCGATCTGATCGCGGTCGTGATCGATCCGACCGACGGTCACGGCGACATAGGTCTTCTGGACCGTGCGGGCTGCGAATTGCTCGGCCAAGTGCATGTGCGCGGCGTTCGTTTTGGCCACCAGGATCACGCCGGTGGTATCGCGGTCGAGGCGATGCACGATGCCGGGACGCGTCGGACCGCCGACATCGGAGAGCGAGCGGAAGTGGAACGCCAAGCCACTGGTGAGGGTCCCCGACCAGTGCCCGCGGGCTGGATGGACGACCATCCCCGCCGGCTTGTTGACGACTACCAGCCCATCATCTTCGTAGAGGATGTCGAGCGGAATTTTTTCGGGACGGGGCCCTTCGTCGGTCGGCTCGGGGACGGCAAAGCGAATCTGCTGGTCGGCCTTCAAGCGAAAGCTGGGACGGACGAGACGACCGTTGACCGCCGCGCCCCCTTGCTGGATCGCATTCCGCAGTTGCTGGCGGCTGAACCCGTCTAGAACCGAGGTGAGAAAGATATCGAGCCGCGTGCCGGCGGCGGAAGCGGGCACGGTCAACTCCCGCACCGGCTCGTCGCTGGCGGCCGCGACGGGGGCAGGCACGGCTGCTGCCGGCGGGTTCCCTGATGAGTCCGATGCGCTCACTTGGCCCCTGCGGCTGCTTCGAGCGGCGCTTCGCCGTCTCCCGCCTCGTTTGCCGGTTCGTTCGCCGGTTCGTTTGCCGGTGCGGGATTGTCCCCCGCCGCATCGCCGGCCGCTGCCGGGGCTGCGTCTTCCTGGGGGCGGGGCTCCTCGCCGGAACCGTCGGCCTTGGGCTCGGCTGCGGGCGCCGCTTCCTCCTCAGCCTCGTCGGCCTTGGGCTCGGCAGCGGGCGCCGCTTGCTCCTCGGCCTCCTCGCGATTCGCTTCCGCCGCGGCGGGCTCTGCGTCTGCGTCCGGGGCAGCGTCCGGGGCTTCGGCCGCCATCGGCTCGGCATCCTCGCCGTCGCCCCCGGGGGCCGCCGGGACTTGGCCCGTGGCACCGGAGAAATCCGGGAGGTTCAGATCGGGCATCCCGGGCAGGCCGCTGGCGTCGGGAAGATCGGGGGGCAGCGAAGGTTCGGCCTGCTGCGGCTCTTGGGCCTGGAACCAGGTGAGGAAGGCTTGCGATTCCGGGTCTTGAAGTCGGGCGATCCGTTGTTCGATGATTTCGACCATCGCCTCCGATTCGTCCAGGGCGACCACCTCTTCATAGCTGGCGATCGCCTCGTCGACGAGGCCGAGTGATTCTTGCGCTCGCGCCTTGCCGAGGTGGGCTCGCGAAAGGACGATCGGTTCGGTCGCTTCGGCGAGCACGCTGTCGTAGGTGGCGACGGCGTCCTCCAGCCAACCGTTGGCCAGTTCGCGGTCGGTGAAGAGGGCTTCGATCCCTTGTCCGAGGTAGGCGTCGCCTTGGGCCAATTGAGCCAGCCGCGCGGCCCCCGCTTCGGGGTAATTGGTGACGATGTCCCCGAGGGCTGCGGGGTCGGCTTGTCCGGCGTTCAGCAAGTACAGCAGGGTGGCGTCGGAACGCTGGGTTGCGGCACGGCTTTGAAAGTAGGTGACGCCCAACACGACGACGATCACGGCGATCACGGCCGTGACGGCGACCGGCGCATAAGGTTCGGCTTTTTTGATAAACCGGCCGAGGAAATCGGCCAGTTCGTTGTTCTGCAATTCGTGCCGGCGTTGGCTGTTCATGAAGTCCGGTCCGTCGAAATGGTCAAGCGTATCCGCTGCCGCGTCCAGCCCGCCGCCACCGGAGGGCTCCGGCAGGGAACGCTGCGACCGGTGGCCGAACGCCGCGGCGCGGGCGCGGGGAAACTTCCCGTAAGTATAGAAATCGCCGTGAATTAGCGTCAATAGCGTCGCCGCGGCTTTCCGGTCCCGCGAACCGCCCTTCCCCTGGGCTGAGGAAAAGATGGCAAGTTCGGCCAGCTTGGCCACTGCCCGGGGGCGATCGGGCGGCCGGCTGTGGGCTTTCCGCATCGGATCTCAGGCATCGACGGCGAAGGCTTGGAGCTCCTCCAGGGAAGCGAATTCCAAGGTCGAGATGTGGGTGGCTTGCAAGACCACGCCGGGGGCCATCCCGGCATCGTAGGCTTCTTTCCAGCGTGGGGCGCACAGGCACCAGCGGTCGCCCGGTTGCAGGCCGGGAAACTGGTAGTCGGGAATCGGGGTGCTCAAATCATTCCCGCGGGACCGGCTGAATTCGAGGAATTCGGCGGTGACCACGGCACAGACGGTGTGGACCCCGGTATCCCCGGCACCTGTCTTACAACAGCCGTCGCGGTAGAATCCAGTCATGGGATCGGTGCCGCAGGAGAGCAATTCTTCCCCCAGCACATTTTTGGGGGAACGCGGGGCGGAGGCGGGCATGGGGGACTCAGGGGAAGCGAGGAAGGGAGCGTTTGTCGACGATACCGCGACGACCGGCTCCATTCCACAATTTTTTGGCGGCCGGATGAAGAGGGGGATCGGAATGGAAGACTTTTTGGGCGGCCGGATCAACACGGGGACCGGAATGGAAGACTTGTTGGGGACGCTCACCGAACCGCAGCGGGCGGCGGCGACCCATGTCGCAGGACCGTTGTTGATGCTGGCCGGACCGGGCAGCGGGAAAACGCGGGTGGTGACGCACCGCATCGCCAGCCTGCTGCAAGGCGGGATTCCTCCGCACCAGATCGCGGCCCTGACCTTTACCAACAAAGCGGCCGACGAGATGCGGCGGCGGCTGGACGCCCTCGCGCCGCAGCAGCCGGTCTGGATGGGGACTTTCCATCGCTTCTGCGCCCGCCTGCTCCGCCAGTACGCGCCGCTGGTCGGCTTGGCCGAAAATTACTCGATCTACGACACGGCCGATGCCAAGCAGGCGCTGAAGCGGGCGATCGAAACGGCCAAGGTGTCGACCTCGCATACCTCTCCCGAGCAGATCGCGGCGGTGATCGGTCGGGCGAAAAACCGGTTGGTCACGCCCGAGATGATGGAAGGTCAGTCGTTGCGGCATAACGAAACGGTTGCGGCCCGCGTCTACCCGGTCTATCAGCAGCAATTGCGTCTGGCCAATGCGGTCGACTTCGACGACCTGCTGCTGCACGTCGCCCGCTTGCTGCAGGAAAACCCCGAACTCCGTCAGGATCTCGACCGCCGCTACCGTTACATCCTCGTCGACGAATACCAGGACACGAACCTCGCGCAGTACGCGATCGTCCGCTCGCTGTCGATCGATTACCCGAACCTTTCGGTCACCGGCGACCCCGACCAGTCGATCTATGGCTGGCGGGGAGCGGATCTCAATAATATTCTCGACTTCGAAAAGGATTACCCCTCGGTCACGACGGTTCGGTTGGAGCGAAATTATCGCAGTACGCCGAACATCCTGCGCGCCGCCGACGGATTGATTCGGCACAACACGCGCCGCAAGGCGAAAGACTTGCTCGCGCACCGGGAAGAGGGCGAGCCGGTCACGTTGCGGTTGTACGAAGATGGCCATCGCGAGGCCGACGATATCGCTGACCAGATCGTCCATGCGATCGGCGAGCAGGCTGCTCGGCCGCGCGATTTCGCGGTCCTCTGTCGGATGAACGCTTTGACGCGGGTCTTGGAGCACGCGTTTCGTTCTCGCGGCCTGCCCTACCAGATCGTCAACGGGCTGGAATTCTATAAACGCAAAGAGATCAAAGATCTGCTTGCTTACCTCCACCTGATCAACAATCCGGCTCACGATGTGGCTTTGCTGCGGGTTCTGAACACGCCCACGCGGGGAATCGGCAAGAAGACGATCGAGCGGCTGACGGCCTACGCCGACCAACGTGGCTGGACGCTGTTGGAAGCGGCCCGCCAGGCGGGGCTGATCCCGACGCTGCCGGCCCGCTCGGCAGCCCAAGTCGCCAAATTTGTGGCGATGTATGATCGCTTGGCGTTGAAGGCGACCGCCGCGCTGGAGGATTTGCTGCTGTACCTGCTGGAAGAAACCGGCTATCGGGATTTCCTGGCCAAGAAAGCGACCGAGGACCAAGACAGTAATCCCGAAGCGAATGTCGACGAACTGCTGACCGGTGCCGTGGAATTCGATCGACAGCATCCCCAAGATGGATCGTTAGACGCCTTCCTCGAGCAGGTCGCGTTGGTGTCGGACACCGATGCTTGGGAGGAGACCGACGATCGGGTGACGGTGATGACGATGCACGCCGCCAAAGGGTTGGAGTTTCCCCACGTCTTCATCATCGGGGTCGAGGACGACCTGTTGCCGCATGCCCGCAGCAAAGAGGATCCGTCCCAGTTGGAAGAAGAACGGCGTTTGTTGTTCGTGGGGATGACGCGGGCGGAAGATCGCTTGCAGTTGAGTTATTGCAAGCGGCGTTCCTTGCGCGGCGAGTATCGTCCTGTCGTCGCCAGCCCGTTCCTGATGGAGTTGCCGCGGGCCGAGATGCGTCACGTCGAACCGGACGATTCGCGATACTACTTCGATCCGGGAGAGGAAGACGAACTGGCTTATCCCGACAGTTGGGATCTGCCCGAGGAGCAAGAGGTCACCGACACAGGCTCCCCTGCCGGGAAGGATGACTTCGCGGACGAACTGTGCCAATTGCCTCCCGAGGAACAGGCCGAGGCGGCGCGTACCGAGAAGGGCCGCCCGCCCGCCCCTTCGCTGCCGGCGAGTTTGACGACCGCCGCGGACCTGTTGCAGCAGCGCCGCCGCGGCGTGGGCAAATCGGCCTCGTTGCGGGAAGGGATGGTCGTCTCGCATCCCGAGTACGGCGATGGCCGGATCGTGGCGCTGTCGGGACGGGGCCCGAAACAGACTGCGAAGATCGAATTTTTTTCAGGGGAAGCGGTGATGTTCCGCGTCGCCTTTGCCAACCTCACGATCGAAGACGCCTAAGCAAGGAACCGACCAGACGATGAATCGCAGACGATTGGGCCGCAGCGGGATGGACGTGAGCGAGATCTGCATGGGCACGATGACCTTCGGGTCCCAGTGCGACCCGCCGACTTCGCATGCGATCCTCGATCGGGCCTGGGAAGCGGGCATCGATTTCTTCGATGCCGCCGAGATCTATCCCGTGCCGCCGCAGGCCGAGACGGTGGGGCGGACCGAGGAGATCCTGGGGGATTGGATGCGGGGGAAGCCGCGGGAGGCGATGGTGATCGCCAGCAAGGTGACGGGGCCGGGGCATGGCTGGTTCACGCCACCGGTCCGGTTTGGCAAAACGTCGCTGGACCGCCACCAGGTCATCCGCGCCTGTGAAGCTTCCTTGACGCGTTTGCAGACCGATTACCTCGACCTTTACCAAACCCACTGGCCGGATCATGGGATGCCGTATGAAGAGGTTCTCGAAGCCCTCACCCAGCTTCGGCAGGAGGGCAAGGTGCGGGTGATCGGCTGCAGCAACGAGACCTGCTGGGGGGTGATGAAAAGCCTCCGGGCCGCCGAGACGAGCGGGCTCGATCGGTACGAGACGGTCCAAAACAACTTCAGCCTGATCAACCGCCGCTGTGAAAGCGAGTTGGCGCAGGTCTGCCGTCGCGAGGGGATCAGCCTCCTCCCTTACTCCCCGCTGGGCGGCGGGGTGCTGACGGGCAAGTACCAGGACGGGCCTCCTCCCGGAGGCCGCTTTACCGGCTATTTGACCGAAGGGGCGCCGCGGCAACAGCGGATGGCCCAGCGGTTCGTCAACGATCGCACGTTGGAGACGACCGCCCGGCTGCAGCCGTTGGCCAGGCGGCTCGGGGTCTCGCTACCCGCCTTGGCGCTCGCCTGGAGCAAGCAGCACGACTTCGTCGCCTCCACGATCGTGGGGGCCACCCGCGTGGCGCAACTGGAAGAAGTTCTTCCCGCAATTGATCTGGTCTTGGACGAAGAAACCTTGGTAGGAATCGATGCGATCGATGAGGCGATCCCGCAGCCGATGACCGAAGACGGTCTTCGCCGGCTGTAAGGGATCGTTCCGAAATCACTCCCCCGCTCCCTTGGCCCTTTTTCGAGGATGAGGGGAGGCGGCGGTCTGTCCGCCCAGCTGCCGTGATTTCCGAGCGGTCCTGAAACGCCTCTGCAACCGACGTCCCATCCACGGAAGGTAGGGAAGCCATGAATGCAAAGCCATTGTTCCGCGCGCTGCTCGTTGTCGTCGCCACGTTCGGGGTGGCCTGCCCGCAGGCGGTGAAAGCCGGCCAGGAAACCTTGATCCAAGATCGCCAGGTGATCGATGGGGGCCAGGTTCGGATTACGGCCGACGGCAAGCTGGTAGGCGCCTTGGTCGATGCGGGAGGGCATGGGGTCGCCCAGGCAGCCGTGGCGGTGATCAAGGGCCGCCAACTGTTGGTCAATACGAATACCGATGCGGCCGGCAAGTTTCACGCCGCCGGGGTCACACCCGGCAAGCTCTTGATCGTGACCAATCGGACCCTCCACGCCATCGAAGCGGTCGACCACCGCGCGGCGGGGGAGGAGATCAAGCAGGGGGTGATCATCCCCGTCGACCCCGAGACGGCGCGGGCTGCCTTCGGGACCTCCGGCGTCTCCCCTGGATTGATCGGCACCCTACTGGTCGCGGGGATCGTGGGCGCGATCATCATCGCTGCCGATGACGACGACGACGCCAGCTGAGCCAGGCAGCTGGCGGCTCGGCCGGATCCGAAACGGACGCGACCGGGCTTCAGCAAAAAACAGAAAAATGTTGCGATTTCCTCAATCGATGCGACCGCTTGGTCGATCCTTCTTTCCAGACGGTCGTTCAGACTTGGTTCCGACAAACGAATTAGTGAGTGATGTGATGAAGTTTTCCAAAATGTTCCACTTCGCGTTGGTCGCAACCACCTGCGTCAGCGTTTCGCTGCCGCAACTGGCGGCCGCCGGCAAGCCGGTCACGCAGCTGGACGTGCCGATCAAACGGTCGGTCGAAGATGTGGTCCTGCAAGAGGGTGCCCTCCGCGGCGCTCTGGTCGACAAGGCGGGACGCGGCGTTGCCGACGCCCCGGTGTTGATCGGACAGAATGGCAAGAAAGTGGCTGAGCTGCGAACCGACGCCGAAGGACGCTTTGCCTTCGCCGAGGCGAAAGCCGGCACCTACCAGGTCGTTTCGCACGGGGCTGCCGGCAGCTACCGCGTGTGGGACGCCAACTCGGCGCCGCAGACGGTCAAGCAGGGTGTGATCCACACCGTCGACCCGCAGGTGGCCCGGGGTGCCCTTGGTGGCGGCCTGCTCGGCCTGCTTTCCAACCCGCTGGTGCTGGCCGGAGTGATCGCCGCGGCGATCGCAATTCCCCTGGCCGTCGATGATGACGACGACGCCAGCTGAGCGTCGCTCGGGAACCATCCTCAACCTACCGCTCGGCCCCGCTGCCTGGGGCGAGAGGGAAACCGAAGCCGCCAGGCGGCGGCCGATTCGTGTGTTTCCCGAATAGATGCGGAGGCCAGCTTCGCCCCAGCCATCGCTTGTTCAAGGCCGCGGATCGAATGATCCGCGGCTTTTGCTTGCGCGGATCGGCTTCAGGCGTGTTTGCTTGCGCGGTTGGATTTCCGCGGTGCCGCTCAGCGGGAAACATCTTGCCCTCGTGCATCCTTCCCGCCTAGACTCGCGGTAGCCTTTCGAAGGGAATGCGAAAGGGATCCGTCAGGGAGGGCGAGTGGTGTTGGCACGATGGCCGATTCGAACCAAGTTGATGCTGGCGTTAGCGATCCTCACGGCGATCGTGACCACGCTGGCTTCCAGCGGTCTGTGGGGCTTGTACCGCTACCGTCAGTTGGCGACCAGCGTCAGCCATCGGGCGGCGGAAATCCCCAAGATCATCGCGCTGAGCCACGACGCGGAAACGCTGCGGGACGCCTGTCACCGGATCCACGGGATGCGTCGCGAAGGCGGGCCGCTGGGGGGCGAACATCTGATGGCGGATTACCTGCTCGATAATGAAAAGGATCATTTCGCGTATTCGCTGAGCGAGTTCAAAGCGGTGCTCGCCCGCTACCGGTTGGGGCTCGAGGCCGCCGATGCGGATGCGGACGTGTTTGTTGATCGGCATCGTCAGCAGCGAATTCTGAACTCGATCGAAACGACGCTGCAACGCGTCGAAGACCTCTGCGGGCCCGACGTATCGCGTCTGGGACCTTTCCAGTTCACGCTGCTGCAGCACGAACTGGATGAACTCAACCAGCGAACCCAGCAGCTCCCGGCATTCCTGCAAAGTCGGCTGGCCGGTTTTCGCGATGAGGTTCGCGGGCAGTATCGCACCTGGATCGCCGTCGCCTGGTCGTGCGTCATCCTTTCGGTCGGGATGGTCGGGATCCTCCTCTGGCTGTTCCGCTCTCTGGTGGTGCTTCCCTTTCGCAACCTCTTATCGGGCTGCCGGTTGGTCGCCAGCGGCCAGTTCGATCACCGCATCGATCTGGGGACGGGCGACGAGTTGGCCGAGTTGGCCGAAGCGATGAACCACATGACCGACCGTTTCCAGTGCACCTGCGGTGAGCTGCAGGAGATGTGCGAGAGTCTGGACCAGCAGGTGAGCGCGCGGACGCGGGAGGTGATCCAGCGGGAACAGTTGGCCAGTGTCGGCTTCCTGGCCGCGGGGGTTGCTCATGAAATCAATAACCCGCTGGCCACGATCGCCTGGAGCGCCGAAGCATTGGAATCACGTCTTCACGACGCCATCCACGAAGCGGGCCGCGGACGCGCGTTGACCGGCGAGGAGGCGGAAACGCTCAAGACGAACCTCCGCCGCGTCCAGGATGAAGCGTTTCGGTGCAAGGGGATCACCGAGCGTTTGCTGGACTTCAGCCGCCTGGGGGATGTGACCTTCGCCGACGTCGAGCTGGGTCAGCTGGTCGAGGACGTGGTGGCGATGGTCGGGACGCTGGGGCAGTACCGCTGCAAAACGATCGAGGTCGTCTGTCCCGAACCGGTGACGGCCGCCGTCAACGCCCAAGAGATCCGCCAAGTGGTGCTCAATCTGCTCACCAACGCCTTGGAAAGCGTGGAAACCGAGGGGGCGGTCCGCGTCGAACTCTCCTCGGATCACGACCAGGCGGTGATCGCCGTCCGTGACGATGGGTGCGGGATGACGCCCGAAGTCTCCGAACATCTCTTCGAACCTTTCTTTACCAGGCGGCGAGATGGCCGCGGGACCGGTTTGGGACTCAGTATCACCTTCCAAATCGTCAGTCGTCACGGTGGCGTGATAACCGCCCAGAGTGACGGACCGGGACACGGTTCGCAGCTGATCGTTACCCTGCCCATTCAACGAAGTGAGAGTCACAGCGATGAGTCGCGACAAGCAGCCTAAGCAAGCCGCCCCGATCATGCGGGTGTTGTTCGCCGATGATGAACGCAACCTGCAAGAATTGATGCGCGATGAATTACCGCGGATGGGGTACAGCGTGACGGTATGCCCCGATGGCTTGACGGCGATCGCGGCCCTGCAAAAAGAAGCCTTCGATTGCTTGATCGTCGATCTGCAAATGCCCGGGATGAACGGGATCGAGGTGATCGAGAAGACGCGAGAACTCGATCCCGACATCGACATCGTGGTGATGACCGGCAACCCGAGTCAGGAGACGGCGATCGCGGCCCTGCGGCATCAGGCCTTCGATTACCTGACCAAGCCCTGCCGGTTTGCCGAGATCGCCGGCTTGCTGGGTCGTGTCGCGGAACGCCGGAAGAATCGTCGCGAGGTCGCTGCCCTGCACCGCCGTCTGCGGCAGGCGGAAGGCGATAGCCAGCTGATCGGCGAGCATGCGGCGATGGCCGATGTCCATCGGCTGATCACCAAGGTCGCGCCGACCGAAAGCACCGTGTTGATCCGCGGCGAAACCGGTTCCGGCAAAGAACTCGTCGCCCGCGCGGTGCATCAGCAAAGCCTCCGCGGGGAAAAGCCGTTCGTCGCGGTCAACTGCGGGGCGCTGCCGGAAAACCTGATCGAAAGCGAACTGTTCGGGCATTGCCGCGGCGCATTCACCGGAGCCGACGCGGCCCGCGTCGGTCTCTTCGAAATGGCCGACGGGGGCACGCTGTTTCTCGATGAGATCGGCGAATTGCCGCTGGCGATGCAAGCCAAACTGCTGCGGGTGCTGGAGACCGGCGAGATCCGGCGGTTGGGCGATACGCAGACCAAGCGGATCGATTGCCGCGTGGTCTGTGCGACCCACCGCGACCTGGAGCAGATGGTGCAAGAGGGGACCTTCCGCGAGGACCTGATGTTTCGCATCAACACCTTTGAGATCCTGGTCCCTTCCTTACGGCAGCGGATCACCGATTTGCCACCCTTGGCGACCCATCTGCTCCGGCGGTTCCGCAAGGAGGCCGCCCAGGTCGAAGCTCCGCTCTCGGAAGAAACGCTCCAGGTCCTTTCCGATCATGTCTGGCCCGGCAATGTGCGGGAACTCGCCAACGTGATCGAACACGCGGCGATCCTTTGCGATCGTTTGCCGATCGAGCCGGAGCACTTGCCCCGCCATTTCAGTCAGCGTCAATTGCGCAAAGAGCTCCGCGGAACGCAGGTGGCGAGGACTTTGCGAGACGTGGAACAGGAGGCGATCGAAGCGGCTTTGGACCGTCACGAAGGGAACAAACCCGACGCGGCGGCCGAGTTGGGGATCAGTCTGAAAACGCTTTACAACAAACTGAACGCGGCCGAGGAAAAACGCGCCGCGGGCTGAGCGGTCGCGGAGTTGGCGGAGCGGTCGCGGCAAGCGTCGCCCGGCGGTTAGACCTTCGAGCGGACGACGCCGACCACCGTTCCCAGCACGGCGCAATCGTCCACGTAGATCGGCCCCATTTCCGAGTTGGCCGGCTGCAGGCGGATCCGTTTTCCTTCGGGGAACCAGTACTTCAGCGTCGCTTCCCCTTCGGCGGTCTGCGCGACGACCATGTCGCCCGGCCGCGCGGTCGTTTTCCGTTGGATCACGACATAGTCGCCATCGGCGATGTGGGCGTCGATCATCGAATCGCCCGAGACCCGCAACACAAAGCGGTCGTCGCCGTATAGCAGGTCACTGAAATCGACGCGGTCGTTCTGCTCAAAGGCGAGCGTGGTCGGACCGGCGGCAATCTGCCCGGCGAATTGCAACGCCTTGCCCGAGCGGTCGGCCGGTTGCGTCAGCTCGATCGCCCGCGACTTGTTGGGACTGCGGGTGATCAAGCCCTTCCGCTCCAAAGCCTTGAGATGACACATCACGCCATTGGGGCTCTTGATGCCAAACGCTTCACCGATCTCACGCACCGTCGGCCCGTAGCCTCGATCGATAATCAAACTGCGAATCAAATCGTAGACGGCTTGCTGGCGTTCGGTCAGCTGAGGGAAAGCACTCATGGTCTGCTCCGTACGAGAGGTTCGGCAGGTCACCGCACCAAGGCGAACCGCGGAGGCAAGCCGGTGGGGGTCGAGGCAGGCGGAAGGTGGGTTCCTTCCGTACAGTATTAAATTGTACACCATGGAGCGCCGTTGTCGACCTCTGCCGCGGAGGCTATTCGGAACGGGCGAGTCGGCTCTTCAAGGCGACCAGCTGTTGCCGCTCGGGGAGCGTTTTGTAGTCGGCGTCCAGCGGGTAGCAGCCGCTGATCATCCCGTGCCGGGGGGCGGTCGTGCAATCGCTGAAGGTCCGGCAGATCTGTTTGCGCGCCAGCGGCTTTCCTTCCAGCGTGTCGATCGGTAGCTCGGGATAGGAGAGGACCATCCGCCCGAGTCCCACGAAGTCGGTCATCCCCGCTCGGATCACGCCCTGGGCAACGTGCGGCAGATAATCTTGCAGGTAGGTGTACCCGCTGCCGACCATCTCGATTTCGGGGACCGCCGCTTTGCAGGCGGCGACCGCTTCGATCTGACGGGCGACCCCGACCAAGGGATCTTCGGGCGGCTGGTAGCCGTCGCTGGGCGGGAAGATCGCCGGTCGCTGGATATGCGGCGTGTAGTAAGGGCTGCCGCAGCTGAGGTTCAGCAGCCGGACGCCTTGATCGCGGAGCTGCTTGAGCAACGCGATCGGCTCCTGCAGATCGAGCTTCAGCGGGTCGTCGGGGTCGCAACCAAAGCCGTAGAGGTAGGGTGCCGCGGGATCCCAGGCGACCGGCTGCCCGCGGTCGCTGCCCGACTGGAAGGGCAGCATGTCGAAGAGGCTGAGTCGCACACCGATGGCCAGGCGGGGGCAGGCTTGCTGGATCGCCGCGATGATCGATAGCAACAGCCGGCTGCGTCCGGCCAAATCGCCACCGTAGCGGCCGGGGCGGCTGCGGGCACTTAAGAATTCATGCAGCAGGTAGCCGTGGCACGCCTTGACGTCGACGAAGTCAAAGCCGGCCCGCTCGGCGGTCCGGGCCGCGGCGACGTAATCTTCGATCAGTTCGTCGAGTTGCCCATCGGTCCACAGCGGGGCGTCGTCCTCGGCGGCGATCCCGCTGCGGGGGTCGAGGAGCGGATGGTGGTAGGCGATCCGTGGCTCCAGTCGGGCCTTGTCGTCGGGCCGGCAATACCGCCCGCTGTGCGTCAACTGCAACCCGATCACCAACCCCGCGTCGTCTCCCAGGCGATCGTGATGGGCCTGCCGAAGCGTTTCTCGCAGCCGCAGCAGTCCCGCTTCGTTGGCCGCCAACGCCATCGTTTGATGGGGATTGGCGCGGCCATCGGGGCGGACCGCCGCCGCTTCGCCCCCCCAGATCAGCTTGGCGCCGCTGCGGCCGAAACGTTCCCAGCGGCGGAGCGTCCAGGCGGAGGGGGAGCCGTCGCGTTCGGCATCCCAGCCCTCCATCGGGTGAATGCACCAGCGATTGCCGATCGTCCGCCCCGCCACGGCGACCGGGGCGGCGAGCGGCGAGCCCTCGGCGGCCGACAGCACCTGGTCATCGATCGGCAGTTCGAGGCCGAGTTCCGCGAGCCGTTCGCGGAGGGCATCGACGGTTTTGAGCTGGGCGATTTTGCGGTAGCGAACAGGGGCCATGCAGGATCCCAAGCGGCAACGAGGAGGGAGCAGAAAGGAAACCCCGATTTTAGCCGCCCCCCCCTGCCCCGTCGCCCGGGGCAAAGAAACCGGCCAGCGAGAGCCCGATCACGACCAGGCCGAGGGGGATGCACCAGGCGGCAAAGCGATGCAGCTTGCCTTGCTCGCTCCAGCGGATCAGCCAGCGGAGGGCGACGATGCCGACCAGGAAGGCCGCCAGGGCGCCGCCGACCAGCATGCTGACGCGTTCCCCCGACGTGCCTTCCTCGATCAGCTCCTTGGTTTGCAGCAGCGTCGCTCCCAGGATCGCGGGGATCGCCAGCAAAAACGAAAGCGTCACCGCATCGTCCCGTTTCAGGCCGAGCAGGCTGCCACCGACAATCGTCGAACCGCTGCGGCTGACGCCGGGGAGGATGGCAAAGGCTTGGAAACAGCCGATCAGAAACACCTGGCCCAAGCTGGACTGTTGATAGGTTCGTGTCCCCGCCGGCAGGTAACGCAGTCCCCACAGCATCGCGCCGGTGACCAACAGCATGCAGCCGGCCAACAGGGGGCTTTTGATCAACCATTCCGCCTGGGTCTTGATCGCCACCCCGACCACGGCGGCCGGCAGCGTGCCGATGACCAACAGCCCCAGCACGCGACGATCGCGGCGGAGCAAGGCGAGGATCCGTTGCCAATAGACGACCAGGATCGAGCCGAGCGTTCCCGCATGGAGGATGATCTCTACCGAAGCGGATTCCTCTTGCAGCCCGATCAACGCGCCCAGGATGACCAGATGCCCTGACGAACTGATCGGCAGGAATTCCGCAATGCCTTGCACCACCGCGAGGACAAGAATCTGAAACCACTGCATGGAAGCGAGCCAACGACGATGCGAGGAGGGGGGCTGCCAGCGTCACCGCGGTCGCGAAAGCCGCGTTCCGGAGACCGGCAGCCTGGCAAGCGGCTGCCGCGGAAGCTGTGGACGCGGGAAGCTGCGGAGGAGCGGATTCAGCTTGTCCTGCCGGGGGCAGAGCGTTACGACTTAGGGCGAACCGCACGATTCCGTGCCTCGCCCGCCAACAGACCAGCTTGTAGCACAGACGGATCAGCCTTGGAACAACAGAGACCAACCCTGCGAG
>CAYNVI010000063.1:0-13900 GCA_964400585.1 uncultured Pirellulaceae bacterium
GACCCGCGGGCGTCTGCGATGGGGGGGATTGCCGGCCACGCGGGCCTCTTCAGTACCGCGGCCGACCTGGCCGTGTATGCCCAAATGCTGCTGGGAGAGGGGACCTATCGCGGCGTCACGATCCTCCAGCCGGGGACGGTTCGCCAGATGACGGCGGCCGCGAAGGTGCCCGGCGGGCAGCGGGGACTCGGCTGGGACAAACGTTCCGGCTATTCGTCCAATCGCGGAAAAACGATGTCCTCGGCGGCCTTCGGGCACGGCGGCTTTACCGGCACGGCACTCTGGATCGATCCCCAGCTGCAGTTGTTCGTGATCTTTCTGAGCAATCGCGTCCATCCCGACGGAAAGGGGCGCGTCAACGGGCTGGCCGGCCAGATCGGGACGGTGGCGGCCGACGCGGTGCGCGACGCCATCGGCAAGGCAGCCCACGCGCCGGGCCGTTAAGCGAGGTCGCTGTCGAAGACCCGCACCTCGGCCCAGTTTTCCTTCTGGGCGGCGATGAAAGCGTCGTGCCGGGGGTGAACTTGGTAGCGATCGTGAGCGGCTCGGTCGGCGAAGGCAAGATGTAGCGACACATCGAAGCGGTCGTCGTTGACCTCGCGGACCATGTCGGGATTGCGTTTACCCACGGCGAAGTAGGTTTGTCCTTCGTGCCCATCGAGGTGCTCTTGGCAGGCGGCGACCAAGCTCTCGATCTTTTCGGGGCGACGGTCTTTGAGCGAGAAAAAGACGTGGTGAGCGAACTGCGACATCAGAGACGATCCTGAGCGAGGGGCGACCAGCGAAGACGAGCCCCGAATCTTCCCGCCGTTTGGCATCCTGACAAGGGGGGAAAGCGACGTGAAGGGAGCGGATTGCAGCTAGCTTAGTGCCTCTCCGGAAACCCCCTCACCCTACCCCTCTCCTCCGCTGCGCGGGGCGAGAGGGAACGAAAGGAGCCGCTGCGCGGCCAGTTGGCTGGTTTCCGGATAGGCTCTTAGCCAGGCCCTCGAGGGCCCGGCTAATCCTCGAGGATGTTGCGATTCGAGGCAGGACTCTCGTGACTGCGGCGGGAGAGACCCGCGCGATCCATCAGCGATCGCCGCATCATTTCTTCCGCATCGTCATCATCCGGCGGAGGCGTCCCGAAAGCGCCTAGCTTCTGCGGGTCGTATTCAATGGTGTAGTCGTGCTTGGCGATCGAAATCACCACACCGGGGTCGAGCCGCTTGCGGAGAACCCGTTTTCCGCCCACCTTGGTACCATTGCGGCTGTTCAGGTCGCGGAGGAACCAGTAGCCGCTTTCCAGGGACAATTTGCAGTGCTGACCGGAGATGTTCGAAAACTTCAGCACGATATCGTTTGCTTCGCGCCGTCCCAGCACCAGCTTTTCCTTGAACAAGGGGATCGGATCCCCTCCGCCACAAGGGACGAGTTCCCCGTAGTCACTGTTTTTCGTTGTGGAAAGCGATTTGGCCATGGTGGTTGTCTGGGGCGAGTGGACGAGACGACCCTATTGTCGCTGGTTTGGAAAGCCGTACAACGCAGTTGAGCGGGAAAATGCCAGAAAATCTCTCACCGTCACCGCCGTGGATGACCGATGGCCTGCGTTTTAACGCTTTTGGCGCCGCCTTGCGGCGGCGATTTGGCGGGCGGGTCCAGCGGGTCAGCCTCGATGCCGGCTTCACCTGCCCCAATGTGGACGGCGCGGTGCTGCGAGGAGGCTGCAATTTTTGCGACAACCGCTCCTTCAGCCCCAGCCGGCGGGTGCGGTTGGCGAGCATGCTCGAGCAATTGTAACGGGGGATGGTGTCGGTGCGTCGCCGCTACAACCGGGTGGCCGGCTTCATCGCCTACCTGCAGCCCGCCACCAATACGTATGCCCCGCTCGACCAACTGGAGGAACTCTATCGGGCGGCGTTGGCCGCTTCCCCCGAGATCGTCGGATTGGCGATCGGAACCCGCCCCGATTGTGTCCCCGATCCGGTGCTCGACCTGCTCGATGATTTGGCGGCCGAGCATTACATCTCGCTGGAATATGGGATGCAAACGGTCCATGCCCGCAGTCTCCGGTGGATGAATCGGGGGCACGACCAGGCGAGCATGGTCGATGCGATGGCCCGGAGTCGCGGTCGCCGCTTCGAAACGTGTGCCCATGTCATCTTGGGCATCCCGGGGGAAACCCATGCCGACATGATGGAGACGGCCGAGGCGATCGGGGCGTTGGGGCTCGACGCGGTCAAGCTGCACAACCTGTACGCCGTGCACGGCACACCACTGGGCGAAGAAGTCCTGGCGGGCGAGGTCGCGATGATGGAACGGGACGCCTATGTCGAGACAGTCGTCGATTTCCTGGAACGCATCCCCCCCGAGGTCGTCGTCGAGCGCGCCAGTGGCGATGCCCCCCCCGACTTTTTGATTGCCCCCCGCTGGTGCCTGGAGAAATCGGCTCTCCGTCGGGAGATCGAGCAATTGTTTGCTCACCGGGGGACGCGGCAGGGCGATCGCTACCGACCAAACCACTCCACAGAGGGAACGCGTAAGGAGACCGATCAGACGCCGCCGGCGATTTTGCAGCAGATCAATGCGCGGGGCCGGTTGCCGGTGCTGAAAATTGAGCGACCTTCCTGACTCGCCTTTTTCGCAAAAAACGGTACAACGTCTTTTCCTTCCTTGGTGCCTACCCCTCGAGGCGTCTCCCCTCGAGCCCATTTCGGATTGCTGCCGTGATGCCGATCGCTTCGATCATTTTCGGACTCTTGCTCTGTGGGTTGACCGTCGTCGGGATGGTCGGTTCGGTGGAAAAGCTCGCCACGGCGTTCGTGCCGATGATGTTTGGAATCCCGCTGGTGATTGCGGGGATCATCTCCTTGAATCCCCACCGCGGTCGGGTCTGGGTGCCGGTCGCGGCCTTGATCGCCGGCATCGGTCTGGTGGTTTCGGCGGGGTGCGCGGGGGTCAGCCTCAATGCGTTGGCCGAGGGGAAATCGGTCAACCTGTTTGCCTTGCAACTGGTGATCGCCTTAGCGGGCCTGCTAGCGTTGTTTTTGATCGCCTGGTTGATCACGTTGTGGCGTAATCGCAGCGGGTGGCGACGCAGGCGAGGGCAGCTCGAGCCGGCGACGCGTCCGTCCCGCCCCAAGGGTGCCCGCCGGGTCGATATTGTGAACCCAAGTTGACAAACGGTGTCGGATCCTTAGGATCTAAAATCATCCCAAGCCGTTCGTCTTCCCGACCCCTTTGATGCGATTCCCGACCATGCGTCCCCTCCCCGAGCAGATTACGCGGGCCGCCTCGAGCGGCCATCGGTAGCGCGGGGACGCTCTGGCGTGTTGCGGGCGAGGGGCAGCGAAGACGCCCACCGCCGCAGACGCCCAGAGCCATGGGGAACGGCGACGTCGAACGCCACCAGCAACCAACCCTCGCGGCTTCCGGCCTCGAGGGTTTTTTTGTTTCCACGCCCTCCGATTCGCCTTTCCGGCGGGCCCCTTTGGCCCGGCCGGGTCGGGCTTTCCGACCGCCGACCTCGCCTCGCGCCTCCGTCTTGATCCCTCCGTCTCGATCCCCGGACCTTTCCGCTCATGCGCTCGATCGAAATCTACGACACCACGCTCCGTGATGGTTCCCAAGGCGAAGGCGTCAGCTTTTCGCTGCAAGACAAGGTCAATATCGCCAAGCGGCTGGCTGAGAACGGAGTCGATTTCATCGAAGGTGGGTACCCCCTTTCGAATGAGAAAGACGTCGCTTTCTTTCAGGAGATGAAAAAGCTCGACCTGGGAGCGACCAAGGTGTGCGCTTTCGGGATGACACGTCGGCGGGGGATCAAAGCGGCCGACGACCCGGGGATGCAAGCTTTGGTGGCGGCCGAGACCCCGGTCTGCACGCTGGTCGGCAAGACTTGGGATTATCACGCGACCGAAGTGCTGCGGGTGACGCTGGAGGAGAACGTCGAGATGATCGCCGAGAGCACCGAGTTCCTGCGGCGTCACGGCGAGGTGATCTACGACGCGGAGCATTTCTTCGATGGCTGGAAAGCCAACCCAGAATATGCGGCGCGGACGCTGCGGGCAGCGGCCGAGGCGGGGGCCGGTTGGCTGGTGCTGTGCGACACCAACGGGGGCTCGTTGCCCGAGGAGATCACGCAGATCGTCGAAGCGGCCAAGCACGCCGTCGCCGATCTCCCGGTCACCCTGGGGATCCATTGCCATAACGACAGCGAGCTAGCGATCGCCAACACGTTGGCGGCGGTCGATGTCGGGGCCAATCAGGTGCAGGGGACGATCAACGGGATCGGGGAACGCTGCGGGAACGCCGATCTGATCTCCACCGTCGCCAACCTGGCGATCAAGAAAGCAGGCTACCAGGTGCTGGGAGGCCGCCCGCTGACCGGGCTGACCGACCTCAGCCGGTTCGTCTATGAAACGGCCAACATGCAGTGGCGCAACAACCAGCCCTTCGTCGGGCAGAGCGCGTTTGCGCACAAAGGCGGGATGCACGTCCATGCGATCAACAAGGCAGCCCGCACCTACGAGCATATCGATCCGGCGGTGGTCGGCAACGAGCGGCGGATCCTGGTGAGCGAACTGAGCGGTCGCAGCAACATCGTGGCGGTGACGACGAAGCACAACCTGGATGCCGACAAAGAATTGATGGACGAGATCCTGGCGGAGGTCGTGCGGCTGGAGAACCAGGGGTATCAATTCGAATCCGCCGGGGCCTCCTTCGACCTGCTGGTGCGGCGACTGGCGGGCACCTTTCAATCCCACTTCGATACGATCAAGTACCGGATCGTCGCCGGCGACCGCGATGCCCACACCAACGTTTCGTTTGCCGAAGCGATCGTCAAGCTGCAGGTGGGCGAGACCCTCTGGTTTGACGCGGCCGAAGGGCACGGGCCGGTCAACGCGCTCGACGCCGCGCTCCGCAAGGCCTTGCTCGATACCTACCCCTCGCTGGCGGAACTGCACCTGATCGATTACAAGGTCCGGGTGGTCGACAGCAAGGCGGGCACGGCCGCTTCGATCCGCGTCAATATCGAAAGCGGGGACGCCTCCGGCTCTTGGGGAACGATCGGCGTCAGCGAAAACATCATCGAAGCGAGCTGGAAAGCCTTGGTCGATGCGTTCGAATACAAACTGCACAAAGACGCCTGCGGAGACGATGCCGCTTGCTGACACCGCGGGCCTCCTGGCGCGGGCGAACTTCCCGCGCGCTGCTCGGCTGTGACTCGGTTTCCTTCCTTTTTTCGTCCTTGCTTGCTGCTTTCCCATGAACGATGCTGCCGCCCAATCTGCCGCTGCGAATCCGCTTGAAATTCCCAGCCGCTTCGACCACGCCACGGCGTGTCCTCAGATCTATCAGCAGTGGGAACAACGCGGTTGTTTTCATGCCGAGGTTGATCCCGACAAGCAGCCCTTCACGATCGTCATCCCGCCGCCCAATGTGACCGGGGCTTTACACCTCGGGCATGGCTTGAACAACACGCTGCAGGATGTGCTGGTCAGGGCGCGGCGGATGCAAGGCTACGAAGCGTTGTGGATGCCAGGCACCGACCATGCGGGGATCGCGACCCAGGCGGTGGTCGAACGGCGGTTAAAGGAGCACGAGAACCAGACCCGCCACGACCTGGGACGTGACCGGTTGGTGCAGCGGATCTGGGAATGGAAGGACCAGTATGAGGCTCGCATCCTGGGGCAGCTTAAACGGATGGGGGCGAGTTGCGATTGGCAGCGGACCCGCTTCACCCTCGATGACACCTGCGCCGCCGCCGTCCGCGCGACCTTCTTCGACCTCTTCTCCAAGCAGCGGATCTATCGCGGCAAGCGGTTGGTGAACTGGGACACCTACTTGCAAACTGCGGTCAGTGACGATGAGGTGTTCAACCAAACCCGGAAGGGGCATTTCTGGCACTTCCGCTATCCGGTGATCGATCCGCAGCCGGGCGAGCCGACAACGGTCGAGATCGCGACCACGCGGCCCGAGACGATGCTGGGCGATACGGCGGTCGCCGTCCATCCCGACCCCGCCGCCGCGTTCGACGCCGTCGAAGCCGAACTGCAGGAACGGCTGGGCAAGGTCCCCGGCAAAGAAAAACCGGCCCTCCAAGCACAGCTCGAAGCGCTCCAGCAGCGCCGCCAAGCGAAGCTTCCAGGACTGCAGCAGTTGGCGGCGATGGCCCGCGGCGGGCGATGCCTGCGGTTGCCGCTGGTCGACCGGGAAATCACGCTGGTCGCCGACGTCTGGGCCAAGCCCGAACTGGGCAGTGGCTGCGTCAAAATCACGCCGGCCCACGACCCCAACGACTACGAAGTCGGGCTGCGATGTGGGTTGCCGATGCTCAATATCCTGCAACCCGACGGGACCCTCAACGCGGCGGCCGGCAAGTACGAAGGCCTGACGATCCCGCAGGCTCGCAAAGCGGTCGTCGCCGACCTCGATGCGTTGGGGCTGTTGGGCGAAGTCGAGGATCGCGAGATCGAATTGCCCCACAGCGATCGCAGCAAGACCCCGATCGAACCCTACTTGGCCGATCAGTGGTTCGTGAACATGGATGAACTCGCCCAGTCGGCGATGGATGCCGTCCGCGACGATCGCGTGAAGATCTTTCCGGAGCGATACCGCAAGGGTTACCTCGACTGGCTGGGTGAAAAACGGGATTGGCCGGTCAGCCGCCAGTTGTGGTGGGGGCACCGGATTCCGATCTGGGCCAAAAGCGAGCTGACGGCGGAGGCAGCCGAATCGCTGCTGGCGCAATTGCGGGCCCTGCCCGCGGCCCAGGCGGGACAACTGTGCGGCACCGCCGACGAGGAACACCATGTCTTCGTCTGCATTCGCCAGGAAAACGCCGACGTCGAAGCCCAGGTCGAAGCGCTCGGGCTGGAGCAGGATCCCGATGTGCTCGATACTTGGTTCTCCTCGGCACTCTGGCCCCACAGCACGCTCGGCTGGCCCCAGGAGAGCGCGGAGCTGCGCTACTTCTACCCGACCAGCACCCTGATCACTTCGCGGGACATCATCACCCTGTGGGTGGCCCGGATGGTGTTGATGGGGCTGAACAACATGGGAGAGGTACCGTTTCGCGAAGTCTTCATCCATCCCAAGATCCTCGACGGCAACGGCGAGACGATGAGCAAATCGAAGGGCAACGGGGTCGACCCCTTGGATGTGATCGACAAGTTCGGCCCCGACGCCCTGCGGTTCGGCTTGGCCCGCCTGGCCACCGAGACCCAAGATGTCCGCATGCCGGTGCAGTACGAATGCCCTCACTGCGAGACGTTGATCGACCAGACGAAGAAGAATCGCAGCCTCCCGGTCGTGACCTGCACGCAATGTGGCGAAGCTTTTTCCACGCAGTGGGCCGAGTCGGAAGCCGACCGCGCGCTGCCCCGTGGGGCGGTCGTCAGTGAACGTTTCGAGACCGCCCGGAACTTCGTCAACAAGCTGTGGAACGCCGCGCGGTTCACCCTGATGAATCTCGCCGGCTTCACCCCGCAAACCGTCGACCCCTCGCAACTGAACGTGGAAGACCGGTGGCTGCTCAGCCGGCTCACCGCGGTCACCGAAGAAGTCACCACGGCGCTCGATCATTACCACTACGCCGAAGCGGCGCGCGTCCTCTATGACTTTGCCTGGGACGAATTCTGCAGCTTCTACGTGGAGATCTCCAAGCCGCGGCTTTCCGAAGACGACCAGCGGACGGTCACGCAAAACGTGCTCGCCTACGCGATGGACCAGCTCCTGCGGCTGCTCCATCCGATCATGCCTTTCGTGACCGAGGCGATCTGGCATCACCTGGGCGAAGCGGCGCCACGGCGCGGCTTGCAGACGCTACGGGAAGCCGAGCCCGAGCTGGTCCGGGCGGCCTGGCCGAAGGCCGATCCGAGCCTCCGCGATCAGGCGATCGAGGAGCAATTCAGTCGCTTTCAAGCCGTCCTGGGGGCGATCCGGGAAATCCGCAGCCGCCAGAACATCCCTCCCAAAGAGACGATTCCCTTCGCCGTCCGTTGCGACCAACAGACCGAGTCGCTGCTGGCCCCGATGGAAAATTACTTTGCCGCCCTGGCCAACGGACGCGCGGTCGGCTGGGGCCGCGACGTGCAGCCCTTCGCCACCGGCGTCGCCTTCGCGCTCCCGAATATCGAGGTCGAGGTCTACTTCGACCTGGAGCAATTCATCGATGTCGAAGCGGAACGCGAACGGTTGGCAAAACTGCAGGAACGGCTCGGTAAACAGATCGCCGGCAAGCAGGCCAAGCTGTCGAATGACAAATTCGTCCAGCGAGCCCCCGCCGAGATCGTGCAGCAGGAACGAGACAGCCTGCAGGAGCTCGAGCAGCAAGTTGCCGACAACCAGCAAAAGATCGACGCCCTCCAGAAGCGGATGTGAGCGTGCCGCCGGCGAGTGCCGCGGGAACAAAGGCGTCTGGCGGCGGGCAGACACGGTCAGCCGCGTCCGTCCCACCGACTATTCGGCCGGCCGCCCGAGTTCGCGGTAGTTCAGCGGTGGCTGATAGTGCTGCGTCAGGCAGGCTTGACCGGCCAGCGGGCTGACCGCGGGCAGACCGCCGGGATGGAGCGTGACCGACAGGTCGGCGGCAAACGTCTGCCAACTCGCTTGCGACGCGGGCGCAGCCATCACTTCGAAGCGGGCGCGGAGATCGAGCGTCTCTCCCGCGTACAGGGGCTGGCCGGCCGCTTCGATCAGATAAAGGCCCGCCGCCGCAGGAAACGCGGCGGGGTCGCACGCGGAGAGCGGCTGGGAGGCCTGCCAGGCTTCGGCTGGAGGGACGGCCAGACGCATCCCTTGGACGCGGGCGGTCTTGGCCAGTTTGCGGAGCTGAAGGGCGGCCCAGCGCAATTCGAACGCCTCGATCTCCGCGGCGAACCGCTGCGCCCGGGCGTCGAAAGCGGCCGCTAAGGCGGGGTCGCAGAGGACTTCGTCGAGACTTCCCGCCAGGCCTTCGGCCAGCAGTTGCTGCAAGGCGATTTCGGCAGCGTGTAGGAAGGGGCTGCTGGCTGCCAACGGCCGCTCGGTACGCCGCGTCGTCACCAGGTGCGCGAGCTTGCCGGTTTTGCGGAGCCGCAACAGGGCGATGTTCCAAGCCTTGGCGTCGCCGGCGAGCCCTCGGCGACCGCAGGCGCCCACGAACGCCGCGTTCCGCGTGGGATCGGCGACGACCCGGTCGGCAGAGAAGCCCTCGCGGGTCTCTTCGAAAGCGGCGGCAAGTCCTGCGATCTCGATGCCGCCAGGGGGTGCGGCTTCGTCTTCGCTGGCCGTGGCAGGGTCCAGCGAGTCGAGCAAAGGCTGGGACGACGATGCAGCCTTTTTTTGTTTGCTCGACCGGCCTCGCTTCTTCCCCGCTGGGGAACCGGCAGCTTGCCGCGCGGCGAAGGCCGCCTTCGTCGGTTCGGGAGCCCCGGTCAGGGGATCATCGACAGCGATCGCAGCCAACCGCTCGCGGCCGAATTGGGCGTATTGCTCGGAAAGTTCGAAGCCCAGGAAACGACGCCCCAGCTTCTTGGCGACCGCCAGCGTGGTAGCGCTGCCGGAGAAAGGATCGAGGACCAGTTCGTCGGGATGCGAACAGGTGCGAATGATCCGTCCCAGCAGCTGTTCCGGCATCTGGCAGCCGTGAAACCCGGCACGCTCCTTGAAGGTGCCAGCCACGCGGGAAAAGTGCCAGGTATCCTGCTGCGGCTGGAAACCCTCGGCGACCTCCTGCGGCCGGAGCGTGTAGGTTTCGTCGGCCGGGTCGGGCACCGCGTGCGACGCGGGGATTTGCGGCGGCAGGTCGTCGGGCATCAGCATCCCCGAGGCGTCGGCGGGGGGGATGATCCAGGTGTCGTCCGGGAGCCGGCCCTGCGGGTTGGCGCGGCGATCGTTGTAAACCAATTCTCGCGCCGAGGGGATGCGATTTTCCAAAACCTCGTCGCGGAAAGTGAACGCGTTGCGGTCTTTGACGAAATGGAAGAGGTGGGCGTGCGAGCGGGTGAACTTCTTGGCGCAGTTGACGCCAAAGGTGTAGTACCAGATCACCCAGCTCCGGCAGATGAAACCCGCCTTCTGGCTTTCGATCTTCAGCTCGGCGGCATATTCATCGCCGATCGCCAACCAGAACGTGCCCTGGGGCTGCAGCACCTCGTAGACCGCCCCGATCCATTGGGCGGACCAGTCGAGGTACTGTTGGTAGCCGAGTTTATCGTCGTAGACGTCGTAGTCGTAGCCGATATTGAAGGGGGGGTCGGCGAAGACCAGATCGACCGAGCCGGCGGGAAGGGACCGCAAGTGGGTCAGGCAGTCCCCCTGGTGGATCGTATTGGGAGCGAGCTTCATGAAGGATCGAGGGCGCAGGCGAGGCGAGCAAAAAGCAGAGCGAGGAAATCGGAACGAGCTGCCGATAGTCTTACCCGGAGGAAGAACCGTCAGGAAAGCCCTTGCCTGGAAATAGCTGTGCCCCCCGCCGAAGCCGGCCCAGCCAGCCTCTCCGGGACGCGAGCTTTTCGAGACACGAGGGGGGGGGACGAGTGACCACCGGGAACTGCTCTGGCGACCCACCAGCGGGGCCGTCCGTCGGGGCCGGCTCCGACTTTCCCCGGCGGGCCGATCGTGGTAGTCTCAAAGGGCCGCAGCGCGGCACCCCCTCCACGACCATGTTCTGCCACCCCCAGGCACGCCCTGAGGGATGGCGTTATCGCTTTTACGGTTGTCTTCATTTCACCGGCGGATGCCGCGGCGGAAGGCGATCTTCCGCCACGACGAATCTGCCACGCTTGTTAAGGAATCCCTTCGATGGCCAAACCACATCGCAAAGTCAAGAAAGCCAATCACGGCGCCCGCCCCGCCAACAGCAAGACGCGGAAAGCCAAGCGGCAGCGGGTGAAGACCTAGTTCCGCGGGAAGCTGCAGGTCCGCGTCGCTTCGTCGGTTGGCCCGTTCGTCGGTTGACCCGGGGAAAGCGATTCTTCTTACCGCTGTGAACTTTCGGAGCGTCGTTGGTGGGAAAGAACGGTTTTATTGTCGATCCGGCGTTGTTGGACTTCGCTTCGCCGGTTGCCGACCAAGCGGAAATCCGGAAGCTCAATCCACAGCGTTACGAGATGGAACAGTTGACCGCGATCCTCTTTGAGGACACCAGTGATCACCGCTGCGCGGCCTATAAAGAGGTGACGGACAAGGAATTCTGGTGCCGCGGCCACATGCCGGGGATGCCGTTGATGCCCGGCGTGATGATGCTGGAGGCGGCGGCACAGCTCGCCAGCTTTTTTACCCAGCGGCACGATCTGCTGGGCTCCGAGATGGTCGGCTTCGGCGGGCTGGACGATGTCCGCTTCCGCGATTTCGTCTTTCCTGGCCAGCGGCTGATCGTGATGGTGCAGCTCGAGCGGGTGCGCCGCAATCGGATGATCGTGGCCCGCTTCCAAGGGCTGGTCGAAGAACGCATCGTGACCGAAGGAACTCTCCGAGGGATCCCGATCCCGGTGGAGTACCTCCGCGGCGAACTGGGCCAAATGGAGCCCAACGCCGGATCTTGACCGCCCGTTGGGGTACGCTACGGAAGGCGGGGCGCGCGGTCGCGTGCTCGGGCCTCCAGGGTCGAAGCCCTGGCCCCCACGATCTTGGCCCCCACGACCGAAGTTCTTGCCCAGCGGGCCGAAGCTCTTGACCCCAGGGCCGAAGGCGACGGGCACCAGGCGATTCCGATTCGGAGATTCAGAGATGACCGCTCGGTTTGTGGCTATCCTGTGGGCGACGGTGGCGTGCACGCTGCCGTTCGCGGCGGGGATCTCGCAAGGGGACGAACCAGCCCCGGCACCACCACTTGGCTCGAGCGAGCGTGCTGCGGGCGAGTCCGGGCAATCCCGATCGGCCGAGATCGCGGCCTTGATCGAGCGACTGGGGCATCCCGATTATCCCGAGCGGATGCGGGCGCGGGCCGAACTCTCGCAGATGGGACTCGTCGCCTTCGATGCCCTGCACGCCGCCCAGTTCCACCTCGACAACGAGATCGCGACCGCCGCGCGACGGCTGATCAGCAGCCTGCGGGTCCGCTGGTCGACCGAGACCGACACCCGTAAAGTGCGAGAGATCCTCAAGGACTACGGCACCCTGAACGAGGTCGAACGGCGAACTCAGATCCGGCGGCTGGGACGGTTACCGGACCGGCAAGGCCTGCGAGCGCTCTGCCGCCTGGTCCGCTACGAAACCAGCCTCCGGCTCAGTCGCGACGCCGCCTTGGAGATCATGCGCGAGCCGCTGAAGGGCGCGACGGCGACCGCGCGGCAAGACGCCCCGGCAGCGGCTCAGATCCGGGAGGTCCTGGGGGACAATCAGCGACGGGCCGCCGACTGGCTACGCCACTACGCCGATGACTTGGAGACCGGGACCTACCAGCTTGCCGAGTGGCGTGAAGCGATCGCCGCCGAACGCCGCGCGGTGGACACGGGACAGCGTCAGGACACCGATGCCTCGGCCGTCCTGGAGCTCCTTCGCGTCTGTGCCATCCGCGCCAGCTGGGCGGGGCAGCGGGACGAGGCGCAGCGGCTGGCCGCGCAATCGCTCGACCTGATTCCGCCGGGGCGGCGGGGATTGCTCGAGGCGGTCAATTGGGCGCTCGAATCCAACCTGAGCGGCATCGTGCTCCAGCTGCGGGACCGGCACCCGGATCGCTTCGCCGACGATCCCTTGCTGCTCTATTCGGCAGCGGAGACCTACCTCCGGCAGGGCGATGCGGCCCAGGCCCGTGCCTTGAGTGCGGAAGCCTTGGCGATCGAGCCGTTACCGGAGCCGGCCAGCCCGGCCGCCGCAGCGATGTCGGCCGACGAACAAGAGAACATCGCCTACCGTCACCGTGAGGTCGGCCGCATCTTGCAGTCCCGTGGGCGGTACGAATGGGCGTTGCAGGAATACCAGCACATCGTCGATCGCTTGGCGGTCGATGTCGAAGTCGCCGCCACGACCCGCAAACAGCTCGCCAGCCTGCAGGCCGAATTGCAAGATCACGAGGCCGTGACCGCGACCCTGCAACCGCTCGCCGACCGGCTGCGGAGCGACAATGCGTTCGCGCGGCGGATCCAGGCGTACGACCTGATGGCTTCCGAAGTCTTCGAGATGCTCGCCTTCCATCAAGGACTGGTCGAGGCGGCGGCCGGCAACCTGGAAGCCGCCCACGAATTGCTGTTGGAGGCCTATACCTTTTCGGGAGAGATCAACGCCGACACCCTGATCGCGATGTACCGCACGCCCGGCGACGCCTCGTGGCGGCAACGCGTCGAGCGGGAGGTCGAGGTCCTGACCGCCCTGTTTGAACAACAGATCCGCCGGGCCGAAGAGAACCGACGGCGCGGCGGTCAGGAAAGCGATGACGCGGACCTGGCGATCGCCCTGAACCAGTACGCCTGGCTGGTCTCCAATACCATCGGCGATACCCGCCAGGCCTTGCAGGCCAGCCTGCGTTCGTTGCAGCTCTCTCCCGAAGACCCGATGCTGCTGGACACCTGCGCACGCTGCTACTTCGCTCTGGGAGAACTCGAACAGGCGATCGCCACGCAGCGCCGGGCAACCGAATTGATGCCCCACCAACCGTCGATGGATCGCCAATTGGCCGAGTTTATCGAGGCCCGCGAGGCGGACGAGGCAGCTCCTGCGGCGGACGCCCAGCAACCGGACGCCGAGCCAGCGAAGCCTGAGGCAGCGAAGCCCGCAGCGAACCCTGCGTCCGATGAGTGACGGCGGCGAGCGAGAGCGGCGGGCGAGCCGACAGGCAGGGCTTCCGCTGGCGCACGACGCGGCGTCCCAGGAAACGGGCGGGCCCGCTCAACAAGCCGGCCCCCGCAGGCAGGAGGACGGGCGCCGGGCGGCCGCGACTCCGGGCGTCGTCACGGGTAGTGGGGCGACTCCTGGCGTCGTCACAGGTCGTGGGGCG
>CAYNVI010000064.1:0-13851 GCA_964400585.1 uncultured Pirellulaceae bacterium
CTCAAACGAGCACGGAACTCCCCCACCTTAACCCACGCCTCTACAATGGTTCTGGTGGACGGTTACTGCGCGGCGGCGAAGAAGGGACGTCCCGGAGTCGCCACGCGATCCGTTTGTCGGTTTTCTGCCAAAGCCTCGTTTAACTGCCGCACCGACTCGCACCCTTTCGAGAAAGCGGGCAGCACATCCTCAATCCCCTTCACCGTTGACGAACGGAACAACACAGGAACCACAAAGGAATACTCATGCAACGAACGCGAATTCTTGCAGCACTGCTGTTAGTGATTGCCGCTGTCTCCGGGGCCGCAGCCGAGGACCGAATGCTCCTCAATTTCGAAAAGCCCGACGCCGCTAAAGCGTGGCAGACGGTCAACGACGGCGTGATGGGTGGCCGATCTGTCGGCCGGTTCAAGATCAACGACAACGACAAGATGGAATTCTTTGGCACATTGTCGCTGGAGAATAACGGTGGCTTTGCATCCGTCCGAGCCAGAGGCCAAAATCTCGAACTGAACGAGGACGACCTCATCGTGGTTCGAGTTCGTGGGGATGGCCGGGAGTACAATTTCGATCTCTACTCACGGAAGGACAGGTACTCATACCGGAAGTCTTTCGAGACAAAGAAGGGCGAATGGAGCGAAGTTCAGTTACCGGTCAGCCAGTTTGTGGCCACCTGGCGGGGACGCCGATTCCCTGATCAGAAACTGGATCCCAGCGAGGTGACTGGCGTCGGGCTTCTGTTGGCGGACAAAAAGCCGGGGCCCTTCAAGCTGGAGGTCGATTGGATCAAAGTAAAGAAAGCCGAATGACATCGGTGTCACGAGAGTTCGCCGACCAGCCATGAACGAACGCGTAATCCCCTGTTCGCAGCCCGAATGCACGGCCTGAAGCAAGGTCACGAGATCGTTTTCCACGAAGATCACACTTGCCAGGTTTGATGAGATGAAAAGCGTCCTTGTTCGAATTGCCGGTGGAGAGGGAGTCGCGGGAGCATTGCGGGTTCGCTTGTTCGCTGCTTGGACCTGTGTGCTGGCCTTGCTGTGGGGCATCTCTGCCACGGCTGCGGCCGCCGGTGATTCAGCGGCGGCACCGCCGACGCCGGCCGGGGCGTTCGCACCCAACATCCTGCTGATCACCGTCGACAATCTCGGCTATGGAGATCTGCGCTGTTACAACGAACGATCGCAACTCAAAACGCCGCAGTTGGATCGCTTGGCGAAAGAGTCGGCGCGGCTGACCAGTTTTTACACCGCCTCGCCAACCTGCACCGTTTCCCGCGCCTGCTTGTTGACCGGAAGGGTGCCTGAACGTCACGGCTTGACGAAACAACTCGCGGGCGTGGCCGGAAATTATGGCGTCGGACTGAACCAGGACGAGGTGCTGATCCCTCAGGTCTTGAAAACGGGGCCCAGCCAGTACGCCACCGGTTGTTTTGGCAAATGGAACATCGGTTTCGCTCCCGGATCACGACCGACCGAGCGAGGCTTCGATGAATTCATTGGACACGCCTCGGGGAATCTCGACTATTACCGCCACAACTACCGTGACCGTCACGATCTGTATCAAGGGACCGAGCCGTTACATCGCGAAGGGGAATACTCGACCGACATTTTTGCCGACTCGGCCATCGACTTTATCGAGCGCAGATCCCGCTCCGACGAACCGTGGTTCTGCTATCTCCCGTTCAATGCTCCTCATTTTCCGTCGGCGGGAAACAAGCAACCCGACCAGCCAAACATCTGGCAGGCTCCTGATTGGGCGTTCGACGCTTGCGGCCTCTCACCCGACGAATCGGAGCCCTCGAAGCGGTATCGTGCCGTCGTCTACGCGCTGGACAAGGCGATCGGGCGTGTACTGAATTCGGTCGACGAAGCAGCGGTCGCGGAAGAGACATTCGTTTTTTTCATGTCCGATAACGGAGCATTTCGGCTGGGACGCGAGGGATTGGACGTCGGCAGCAACGAACCGCTTCGCAGTGGCGGGGTCACTTGTTGGGAAGGCGGATTGCGCGTCCCTGCTTTGGTCCGCTGGCCCGCACAGGTCACCGCAGGCTCGGTGATCGACGAACCTTTTTGGTCGCTCGACATGCTCGTGACCTGCGCGCACCTGGCAGGGGCCGAGTTGCCAGCGGGGGTTCCGCTCGACGGCAAAAACGTCTTACCGCTGCTAACCGCGGACGAACCATCGCCCCACCGCTCATTCTTTTTCCAGTACCGCCAGCATGCCGCGGTTCGACAAGGCGCGTGGAAGATTGTGCGGGAGCGTCCGCAGGATGCTTGGCAGCTTTTCCATCTAGCGGACGACCGCTCGGAATCGAATGATCTCGCGAGCACGCATCCGGAGCAGGTGGAAAGGCTGAAGGCAACCCGTGCGGCTTGGCAACAGTCCTTTTGAAAAACAAGGATGATCGGCACCGCCCGGTCCCCTGTTGACCTGCCTGCCGGCGGTTCGTGGCGACCATGGCTCTCCACCAGTTCGGTCAGAATAGTGGCCTTTCGCTTCCATCCGCAGAGAACCGGTCATCCCGTCATGATTCTTCGCATTGTCCTCATCGCTGCGGTTCTCGCCGCCGCCACTTCACTCCGTGCCGAAACCTACCTGGTGGAGGATGGCAAGCCACGGGCGGCGATTGTCATCGCTGAGAATGCTGCCCGCTCGACCCTTTTGGCCGCCGATGAGCTGCGGGCAACCATCGAAACAATCTCCGGCGCGACGCTGCCGATCGAAACGACGCCGCGCGCTGAGATGCGGGTCTTCGTTGGCGAGAGCGAACATACGCGATCGCTGGGAATCGACTGCGAAGGTCTGGAACATGGCGGGTACCGGATTGTGTCGGGCAGCGACTGGTTGGCCCTGGTCGGCAAGGACCGCGATTTCCAACCGCTCGAGCCGTGGGCTCGGAATAACAGTGAGCGCCAACAACTGCAGGCTCGTTGGGAAGCAGCGAGCGGGTTGCCCTACGGCGTTCCCAACGGCGGCATGTACAAAAATCGCCAGCGGATGCCGGCAGAACTCGCCACCGAACCGGGGGAGTACTTCTGGGGATTTGACGAGCGCGGCTCTTACAACGCGGTTTGCGGATTCCTGCGCCGCCTCGGTGTCCGCTGGTACCTGCCGGGAGAACTGGGTGCGGTGATTCCGCAGAGGGACTCGATTCCGCTTCCGCAGGTCGACCAGACGGTGCGGCCCGACTTCGAATTGCGGCAGTTCAACGTTCGGTTCGGGACCGCCGACGAAGAAATCACGCGCTGGGCGATGAGGCTGGGGATCCGCCAGCTCGACGGTCTGAAGATCGCCCACGGGATGCACACGATGACACATCCGGACGAGCTCAAGGCGGAAAAGCCGGATTGGTTTGCCCTCTACGGCGGCCATCGCGATACCCAAACCGGCAAGCGTTTGAATCACCTCTGCTATTCCAACGAGGGGTTGTTTCGCGAGACGGTGAAATGGGCGCGGGCACAATTCGATGTGTATGACTACGAAGCGGTCTCGATCATGCCGCCGGATGCCTACATCTCGATCTGCCAATGCCCGCTGTGCGCTGGCAAACAGCTCGACGAGATGGGCCCGCGTGGGAAGCTGTCCGATCACGTATGGGACTTCGTCAACCGGGTGGCGAAAGAGGTCGGCAAGACGCACCCGGACAAGCGGGTCCTGTGTCTCGCGTACGGCACCTACACTCTGCCGCCGACAAACATTGAGAAGCTCGAGCCCAACGTTCAGGTGATGATCGTCGGTGGCCGGCGGCCACGAAACACCCGGCCCGAACAACGGGCATACGTCCGCGATCTGCGAGATGGTTGGCTGCAGAAAACCGACCGTCCGATCATGATCTTCGAAAACTATCCGTTCACGGCACGCGGCACCTACTTGCCAGCTTTTGTAGCCAACACGATTGGCGAAAGCATCAACGCGACCAAAGGCGTCTCCGCCGGCGAGGACATCTGGCTGAGCTTCCCCCGCTATCACGATGATCCCCACCTCGGCTTCGATCACTTTCAGGTTTACTTTACCGCGCGGATGTGGTGGGGCGGAAAGGATGCCGATGTGGACGGCATGCTCGAGGAATACTGCGGCCTGTTTTACGGTCCGGCTGGCTCGCAGATGAAAGCCTTCTTCGACTATTGCGAAGCCAACTACCAGGCGATGGAAGACGAACTGGAACCGGTTCACACGGCGTTGGAAATGTTCGCGGCGGCGAAGTCGACGGTGGATGCCGAGTCGACCTATGGGCAACGGCTCGGCCTGATCGATAGTTTTCTCGAACGGTTACGAACCAAAGCCGAGCTACTCGCCCAAGGCCGAGGGCCGCTCGCCAAATTGCGCACGGTTTGGGAGCCCAAGGAACCGATCGTGATCGACGGCCGATTGGACGATCAATACTGGGTTGACTGTCCGGTCGCCTCGGTCGGCCAGCTGCGGGAATTGCAAACCGGCCGGCAACCGGTGTTCGGAACCGAGATCATGGCCGGCTGGGATCGCAGCGGCCAGAATCTCTACTTCGCGATTCGCTGCGATGAACGGTCGGGAGCAGAACTGAACGTTTCCACGACCGACCGGGAAGATCCCGCGATCTGGTATGGCGACGCGGTTGAGATCGAACTCGCGACCGATTCCCACAGTTATTACCAGATCGCGGTCAACCCGGCCGGGGCGGTGATCGACCTCGATCGCGGCGCGGACAAATCGGCGTGGCTTCGCTGGGACTCGCGTGCCGAAGTCGCAACCCACATCGAGGACGATCAGTGGACGGTCGAGATTCGGATCCCGGTCACCGAGGACGACAACGATCCACTCCACCAGGTCGTCGGTCACCAGCCGTCCCAAAGCCTGCCATGGCATTTCAACATTTGCCGCCAACGGATTCGCGACAACGGATCGGAATACTCCGCGTTTTCGCCGACCGGTGCGGCGACGTTTCACCTGCCACTGAAATTTGCGTACTTCTACGATGGTCGCTCACACACCTTTCCTGTCGACGAAAGCGTCACCGACTTTCTGATCGCGTTTGACAAGGCAGGGCAGCTCAAACGCGCCCGGCGGGTAGCGGAAGCCAGGGATGCATTCACCCGCCTTGCCAACCGAGACACGGCGACGGACCTGCAAAGATCGCGTTCCTTTGCCGCAGCGGCGGAGTGCGCCCGTTTGATGGACGACGATGTCGGGGCCGCCGAGTTAGGCGGGCGAATTCCGCTCGACGCAATCGCCAAGACGGCGGAGATGGAATTGCTGGCCGACCAGAGAGAATGGAACAAGATCCTTGAACGGTTCGGTGAGGAGGAGCTCCGCCGGTGGCAGTTCACAGAGATCTCCGCGGCGGCGCGTGTCCGTGGCCGAGCTTTCTTCGCTGCGGGGAACGGAGAGCGCGCGGAGGCGGATTTCCAGCTGGCCCTCGAGTACACTTCGGATTCGCGTACGCGGATGCGTCTGTTCCATCAGATCGCACAAAATCGCGAGACGGTGATCAGCGACCAAGATCTCGCCCTCGAGGCGTACCAAGAGATCTGTCGATCCACCCAACACACCGGAAGCGCGGACTATTTTCGCGGCATTCAGGGCGCGGCGAGGATCTTTGTTGCGCAAAGAAAGTTCGACGAAGCGATCGAGGTCTTGGAGCTTGTCGACGCCCCCAAACTCGGTGGTACCTGGGGCGGCTCGATGCTGCTGTTGCGTGGCCAGACCCTGCAGTCAGCGGGACGCGTGCGGGAGGCGGCGGAAGCCTTTCAGGCGGTGGCGGACAGCAACTCGGCGACGGAGCGACAGGTACAAGCGGCCGCCGAGGCGTTGGAGTCGATCGGCGTGCCCGGGAAGTAGCCCCTTTCCGTCCGATGCGATCAGCCATTTGGAAACCCTATTCAACCCGGTTGGAGATTCATTCTTATGAGCCAACGCATGGTTCTCGGTTGCCTGCTCCTGCTTTTCGCCCCGCAGGCTTTTGCTGACGTCCCGAACATTGTGTTCATCATCGCGGACGATCTGGGCTGGGCCGATGTCGGCTTTCACGGGGGCAACGCTCCAACTCCTCACCTGGATAAGCTGGCAGCCGATAACCTCGAGCTCACGCAGCACTACGTCGCCCCGGTATGCAGCCCGACCCGTGCCGGTCTGTTGACCGGGCGTTACTGGAGTCGGTTCGGGATCACCACACCGACCAACGAGCGGGCTTTGCCGTGGGATACGGTGACGCTTCCCAAAGCGTTGAAGAGACGTGGTTATGAAACGTGTCTCACCGGTAAGTGGCATCTCGGTTCGAAACCACAGTGGGGCCCCAACCATTACGGATTTGACCACAGCTATGGATCCCTGGCCGGCGGAGTCACCGCCTGGAGCCACCGCTATAAGAAAGGACCGTTCTCAAACACCTGGCATCGGAACGAAAAGCTACTGGAAGAAGACAGACACGTCACGGATCTACTGACCCGCGAAGCGGTCGAGTGGATCGAACAGCGTGGCGATGGGCCTTTCTTTTTGTATGTGCCGTTCACGGCGGTTCACCTGCCGATCAACGAGCCGCAAAATTGGTTGAACAAGGTTCCTGATTCGATCTCCAGTGAGATCGCGAGGCAGTATGCGGCATGCGTGATGCACCTGGACGATTCGGTAGGCCGAATCGTTGATGCCCTCGGTCGGAAAGGCGTCCGCGAAAAAACATTGCTGGTGTTTACCAGCGATAACGGCGGCAGCACGGCGACAAACAACACGCAGCCGTATCCGCCGGACGACTCGCCGGCTGGCCGGCTGACGTCCAGCAATGGCGATCTCCGCGGAAACAAGGGGTCGGTCTATGAAGGAGGCACGCGGGTGCCGACGATCGTCTCGTGGCCGGGAAAAATCCCCGCGAGGAAAGAAAGCACTGCGGTCTGCATCGTCGACTGGATGCCGACCTTCTGGGGACTGGCCGGAATCGAACCGACCGAAGACCTCTACTGGGACGGAGTCGACCTTTCGCCGATGTTGTTGAATGAGACGCCGATTGCCGAGCGTTCGATCTACATCGCCGGACCGCGTTGGCGTCGAATGTCATTCCGAGCCGGCCCGTGGAAGCTGGTGACCGATGGTGCCGACGCGCACGAACTGTTCCATCTGGAAACCGATCCGTTCGAGCGCGACAACCGCGCCGCGTCGGAACCACAGCGGCTCGAAAAGATGTTGGGCCGATTGGCGACGGAACGGGAACGGGACAATCAGGCGGTCGTCGAAGCGTCGAAGTAGAGCCAGCCGATCGCCGAATCGCCGGCGGGGCGCGCCGGATCAACGAGCCGCTAAGCGAGACGAAGCCTCGCGACACTTGTAGCCAGGCATGTTGGCCTGGGGTCGAACCTTTTGAGGGCATTGGTGTCTAGGCCGACGAAACAACCTCACGACTGTCGACGCTGTAGAATGTAGCGGAATCGACGAACCAAGGAAGCCACGGATGAACGCTCGCCAGCTCGAAAAACTAGGCGTTCCGAAAGACTGCGTGAAGACCGCTATCGTGGCGATCCAGAACGCCACCAAGATCGGTGGTCTGAGAGGCAAACAGGTGAAGGAGGCGGTCAGGGATGTGGTGGCGCATCCGGATCGCTTCGTCGACCATGAGCACTTCGGCGGTTTTGCCAAAGACATCATCGCCGGATGAAGCTGATGGGCGACTACGCAGCTGCCAATCACGACGTAATCCACCGGCTGGTTTCGCAGCTCTTAGGAGCCGAGATTGTCGCGGGCGTCGAGAACCACCACAACTTCGCTTGGCAAGAAGTCCATGGCGACCGGGAGCTGATCGTCCACCGCAAGGGCGCAACACCGGCAGGTAAGGGAGTGTTGGGCGTGATCCCTGGCTCGATGGCCTCCCCAGCTTTTGTCGTCCGCGGCAGAGGCGGAAACGAGAGCCTGGATTCGGCTTCCCATGGTGCCGGACGCACGATGTCTCGACGCAAGGCCAAGGACAAATACAATTGGAAAGCCGTCCAGGGCGATTTGAAAAAGCAGGGAGTCACGGTGCTCTCGGCAGGAGCGGATGAAGTTCCTGGCGTCTACAAGAACCTCGAAGATGTGATGAATGCCCAAGCCGATCTGGTCGAAATCGTCAGCCGGTTCGACCCGAAGATTGTCAAAATGTGCGAGGATGGAAGCAAGGCTGAGGATTGACGGCCCTCACTTTCTACCTCCGCAAGCCGCCGGGCGAGAGGGTAGACCGCCGACAGCTGTTGGAAGAAAATCTGGGGCGCAGCGATCTCTGCCTCTGCGGCTCCGGCGAACGCTTCAAGAAGTGGTGTCTACGGACAGGCCGCTTCTGAGGGCGTCAACCGGGGCCACTACTTGCAGGGAATAAACCTTCGAGGCCCGCTCGGTCCTGGTCAACCGAGCGGGCTTTTTACGTTCTTTTGGACGCATTGGAGAAGGGAGTGGAGGCGCTCATCGGCTATGAACGAAACTGGCGGTCAGCATCGCGGTGCTCGTGCTCAGCATCGAATTCCACAAGACACTAGCTGGGCAGCGCCAATATTCATGAGCGGGTGGGCGCTAGCCCCCGGCCCTTCGTTGACGAGCCGGCGAACTTCATCGCCATTCGAGTCCGCATCCCAACCATTCGTTGCCGGCGGATGGAACAGAATTTGCTGTCCACCGCGCTTCGGGAGCGTGTTCGTAACCGCCGGCGGCCGTCGCTCGTTTTGGGTGGCTCCGCCACGCGTCGGTGTTGACCTTGCTGACGATTCACCACCGAAAATCCCCCTCCGCGAAGTAAATCGCAGCACCGTGACTTCTTTAAGCGGAGTGCCATTGTTGAAGACGCTAAAGCACGGCGGCCCGCTGGCGCTGGCTGCCGTTACGCTCCTGGCAGGGTTCGCCTGGCTCGCCGGATGGTTCTATGACCGCACAGCCCCGGGGCAGGTTTCCGGGAGGGAGGCGGAAGCGGGGGCGCGGGAAGTCGCCGAAGTCGTCGCTCACGAGGAAGTCGTCTTTCTGCCCTCGCCGGGTCAGCTCCGCGCGGACGAGCGGTCGCTGGTTACGGCCGAAATGACCGGCAAGATTGTCGACGTGCCGGTGCGAGCCGGCGATGAGGTCGAAGCGGGACGCCTGATCATCCAAATCGAAGACAAGGAGCGGCGGGCTCGGATGAAACAGGTTGAGCAGCAGTTAAAAGCAGACGAGGCGACGCTCACCGAAGTGGAAGCGGAATGGCGTCGCGACAAGCAGCTTTACGATCAAAATGCGGTACCCGAGGAAAAGCTCGACACGACGCAGCGGCGTTTGAAGACCGCGCAGGCTAATGTTCAGCGATCCCAGGAGCGGATGACCGAGGCCGAGGCATTGTTTGCGGATACCCGCATCCTGGCACAATCCGCGGCGCGCGTGATTGACGCCTACGCGGAAGTGGGAGAAGTGGCTCGTCCCGGGCAGCCGCTGGTCGAGCTGTATCAACCGGATACATTGCGGCTGGAATGCTCGGTGCCGGAAAGTGTGGTCGATCAGTTGCAGATCGGCCAGTCGCTGATCGCGAGGATGTCAGCGCTCGGGAAAGACATCTCCGTCCAGGTGGACGAAATCGTCCCCCGCACCGACTCCGCCAGCCGCACCGTGATCGTCAAATGCCGGCTGCCGCAACCGGAAAGCTTTGTCGAAGGTCAGTTCGGCGAACTGTTCGTGCCCGTGCGAAAAATGCGGCAGGTATCGGTTCCGCGAACAGCGGTTCGCTGGATTGGTCAACTTCAGTTCGTACTGGTTGTGAACGATCAGGATCGGACGGAGCGACGATACGTCATCGTGGGCCGAGACCTGCCGTCGGATCGCGTCGTCATTCTGAGCGGTTTGAAAGAAGGCGAACGCGTCGTCGTGGCCGAAGAATCCGTTGAAGCGTCTGAAGAACAGGCAAGGCCCCGTGGCTGAGGAAACGCAGATGGGGCAACCCGACCGCACGCCGCTGCTTAGCCGCGTCGTCGCCACCGTCATGCGCGGTGATGTGGCGATCAGCCTGATGATCGTTTCGTTTGTTCTGGGGGGCTTCGCCCTCGTCATGACGCCGCGCGAGGAAGATCCCCAAATCGCGGTTCCCATGGCCGACTTGATCGTGCGCGCCCCTGGCCTCAGCCCGGAGGAGGTCGAAAACCAGATCACCAGCCGCCTGGAACGGATCATCTACCAAGTTGAAGGCGTGGAGCACGTCTACAGCCGGGCGGCGTTTGGCAATTCGATCACCACCGTGCGTTTCTTCGTGGGGCAAGACCGCGAACGAGCGTTGGTTCGTCTGCAAAACGAATTGGACTTCTTCCAGGACCGCATCCCGCCGCAAGTCACCAGTTGGCTGATTCGGCCGCGTGACATCGATGATGTACCGATCTTGGTGGCCACGCTATGGAGCGGCCAGCCCGATCGCTACCACGACGTGGAACTGCGACGGATGGCCGAAGAACTTGTGCAGCGGCTCTCGGCGATTCGCAATACCAATCAGGTGCAGGTGATCGGCGGCCGGCCGCTGCGGCTCCGCGTCGATTTGCTGCCCAGCAAGCTGGCCGGGCACGGGACCTCGGCCGCTTCCGTTGTCGAAGCCGTACGTTCGGCGAATATCCGAATGCGGGCCGGCGACGGGCAAGAGAATGACGAGCAGTTCTGGGTTGACGTGGACGGATTCGTCGATTCCCCGAAAACCGTGGAGGAACTTGTCGTCGCCACGCACCAGGACCGCCCCGTTTATCTCCGAGAGGTTGCGAACGTCGCGCTCCGCCCGGCCGATGTGGAACAATACACCTGGATCGGGTTCGGCGCTGGCGACGATTCCGGCGGCGGAGATCCAACTTCCCGCGGCGGGGATCGCGACGGCCCGCAGACCCAAGCCTTTCCGGCGGTCCACATCGCCGCGGCCAAGCGGCCCGGGGCTAACAACGTGTGGGTGGCCGACGAGATCAAGCAGGAACTAAGCCGCGTCGCGGATGACTATCTGCCCCAGGGCGTCTCCTATCGCGTTACACGCAACTACGGCCAAACCGCCAACGACAAAGTCAATCGGCTGGTGCAGTCGCTGGCCGTGGCGATCGTCAGCGTGCTGCTGTTGCTGGGGATCGTCGTCGGTTGGCGGGCCGCCCTGGTAATTGCCATCGCGGTACCGGTTTGCTACAGCTTGACGCTGTTCGTCAATTACTTGATTGGGTATTCGATCAACCGCGTCACGATGTTCGCGCTGATTCTCGCGCTGGGGCTGATCGTTGACGACCCGATCACGGATGTCGAAAACATCGCCCGTTACCTCCGCGAAAGCCGCTTAGCCACGCGGTCCGCGATACTCCAGGCGGTACAGGAGGTTCGGCCGGCACTGATCATCAGTACGTTAACAGTGGTGGTTGCTTTCCTGCCGCTGAACTTCATCACCGGGATGATGGGACCGTACATGGCGCCGATGAGCGTCAATGTTCCCATCGCGGTAACCATCTCGACGGTTGTGGTGTCGTTTATGCTCACGCCCTGGCTGTGCTCGGTCCTGATTGGTCGCGGGCGCGATTCGAAACAGCCAGACGAGAAAGGCACCCCAGAAGCGCACGCCGGTCAGTCTTCCGAGGGAGAACGACCCGGCGTCACGGGGAAGGCGGTCTACCGTTTCTATCGCCGCTTGCTGGGGCCCGTCGTCGCTCGCCGCTGGCTTAGTTGGCTCGTCCTGGCCGGCGTGGTGTTGCTCTTCTTCTTATCGCTGGTGCCACCCGTGCTGCGATTCGTGGGCGTGAAGATGCTCCCTTTCGACAACAATGACGAGTTCCACGTCATCATCGACATGCCGGAATCGACGACGCTTGAGCGGACCGACGCCGCGGCACGAAAGGTCGGAGCGTATTTAAGTACGATCAAGGAAGTCGAGGACTACTCGATTTTCGTGGGGACGCCGTCGCCGGTCGATTTCAACGGCTTGGTACGCCGCTACTATCTCCGCGAAGGCTCGCACATGGCCTCGCTCCGGATCAATCTGATCCCCAAGGAATACCGGACTCAGCAGTCGCACGAACTGCTTCTGCGGTTGCGGCCCGAGATCCGACGTCTCGGTGAGGAACTGGGGGCCAATATCAAGCTCGTCGAGGTTCCGCCCGGCCCCCCGGTAATCTCCACGATTACGGGAGTTATCCATGGTCCACCTACGGCCGACTACGGGCAACTGATCGATGCCTCGGAAGTGGTGCGAAAGCGGCTGGAACAGGAGCCCGGTGTGGTGGACGTGGATGTCAGCGCCCAAGCGCCCCAATCGCGGTGGGTGTTCCAATCAGAGCGTCAGAAGGCTCGGCTCGCAGGAATCGATGAGGAGGCGATTGCCCGAACGATTCAGCTCGCGTTGCGGGGAAACCGCGAGCAGGTCTATCACCGTCCCCGCGAGGTCAATCCGACGCGGATCGAATTTCGCCTGCCACGACCGGAGCGGACAAGTATCTCGCAGTTGCGGCAACTTCTCATCGCGTCGCCGAACGGTCAGATCCCGTTAACGGAGTTAGGCCGCTTTGAGAAGGTTTCGGAACCGCAATCGCGGAGGCGGCGAGACTTGGAGCCGGTCGCGTACGTTTTTGCCGAAGTCGCCGGCCGTCCGCCCGGCGATGCCATCATGGATATTCAATTCGATCAGGAGGAGACGCCCGCCAAACCTGGCGGCGAAGGGGATGGCGCCGACCAACCGAACGAATCGGAATCGCTTCCGCTCGACGAACGCACCTGGCTTCGTCCTGGCGGCGGGCAGCCCTGGTCTCTGGCAAAGGGTTTTCGGGTGGAGTGGGCGGAAGAAGGAGAGTGGGAGATTACGCTGCAGGTCTTTCGCGATCTTGGCCTGGCGTACGCGGCGGCGCTGATCGGTATCTTCGCCATTTTGATGTTTCAGACCGGCTCGCGTGTCATTCCGCTGGTCATCATGACGGCAATCCCGCTCACGCTGATCGGCATCATGCCGGGATTCTGGCTGCTGAATGCACTCACGACCACGGAAATCGGCGGCTTTCACAACCCCACGTTCTTCACCGCCACCTCGATGATCGGCATGATCGTCCTCTCGGGCGTGGTCATCCGCAACTCGGTGCTGTTGATCGACTTCATTCAAGAGGCAACCAAAGGTGGGGCGGAACCTCAAGAAGCGATCATTCAAAGCGTCGCGGTACGCACCCGTCCCATCTTGCTGACCGCCGCCACCACCCTGGTCGGCAATCTGTTCATCACGCTCGACCCAATCTTCTCAGGCCTGGCATGGGCCATCATCTTTGGAGTGATTACGTCGAATCTTTTCACCTTGCTAGTGGTCCCGGTGATCTACGGCCTGCTTGTTAAGGCGGCGAGCCCTCAGGCGAATGGGGCCTGACCGCCCCACTGACGGTGAAGAGAAGAAGAGAACACGCTGCGAAGCCGCCCGTTCAAGTCGCGGCTCGCACCGCAGGACTTGCTCGCCCGCTGGCGAAGCGATCGCTTGGCGCCATCGTGACTGGCCGCTGCGGACGCCTCGCCGGAGCCTCCCGCCTGTCGCATCGACCCGGTTCCCTTGGGAGCGCGTCCCCTTTTTTGGGACCGCTCTTGACCATGCCGGAGACCCTGGATACATTCCTGAAAATGCATATACAGTCTTCTTCCGGGCCCCTCAACGTCGACAAAATGTTTCGCGCCCTGTCGGATCGGACACGGCTGCGAATCGTCAACCTGCTGCGCGACGGAGAGCGGTGCGTTTGCGATCTTGTTGAGGTGCTCGGCGTCCCCCAACCGGCGGTCTCCCGCCATCTGGCATACCTGCGAGACGCGGGGTTCGTGGTGGGACGTAAGGAGGGCCTCTGGCATCACTATCGCTTGGTCCCGGCGCGACGAGCCTTCCACCGGACGCTGCTTGCCTGCGTGGAAAGCTGCGGATCGGAGGTTCCAGAGCTT